>CAYFWH010000001.1:0-46783 GCA_964346785.1 uncultured Weeksellaceae bacterium
CCATTCGGAATGCGGTGGGCGATAAAAAAGTCATTTTAGGTCTGTCCGGAGGTGTAGAGTCTTCGGTAACCTCGGTTTTGATTCAAAAAGCAATCGGAGATCAGCTGACCTGTATTTTTGTCGATACCGGTTTGTTGAGAAAAGACGAAGCAAAAAAAGTAATGGATAACTTTGGAAAGCATTTTCACCTAAATATCAATCTGATAGATGCCTCCGACCGTTTCCTTGGAGAATTAAAAGAAGTCTCCGACCCAGAACAAAAAAGAAAGATAATCGGGAAAGAGTTTATTGAAGTCTTTAACTCAGAGGCAAAGAAAATTCAGGATGCAGATTTTTTAGCACAAGGCACGATTTATCCGGATGTCATAGAATCCGTGAATATTCATGGCGGAACGGCTGTAAAATCACATCACAATGTAGGAGGACTGCCTGAAGATATGAAATTGGAATTATTAGAGCCGCTGAGACATTTATTCAAAGATGAAGTGCGAAGAGTAGGAGTGGAGTTAGGAATTCCGGCAGAGCTGGTAAGCAGACATCCGTTTCCCGGACCCGGACTCGGAGTGAGAGTGCTTGGCGCCATTGACCGGGAAAGAGTCAGGATCTTGCAGGATGCGGATGATATTTTTATATCGGAATTGTATAAAGCAGGGCTTTATAATAAAGTTAGCCAGGCTTTTGTAGTATTATTACCTGTGAAATCAGTGGGCGTAACGGACGGAAAACGAACTTACGATAATGCCGTTGCCATCCGTTCAGTAGATACTTTGGACTTTATGTCCGCCCGATGGTCGAGATTACCCTATGAATTTTTGGACAAAGTTTCTCACAGAATTATGACGGAAGTGAATGGCGTTAACCGTGTTACATTTGACATCAGTTCCAAACCACCCGCCACAATTGAGTGGGAATAAATTTATTTAAAGAAAGAGTTTGGCAAAATAGAAAATAGGATTATATTTGCAAACCAAAATAAAGATAGACCCGTGGTGTAACGGTAGCACACCAGGTTTTGGTCCTGTTAGTTGGGGTTCGAATCCCTGCGGGTCTACAATATCAACTGAGAATCAATCAGTTAACGAAATTACACCCAAATCTACACCCAAAATAAGGTTAGATTTGGGTTTTTTCTTTCTATAAGGTTTAATGATATTTTAAGATATAAATCAAAGGGAAATCGAATTCTGAACTAATATTATATAAAAATAAATCGGGTTTTCACTTACCTTCTTACCTTTTCGAGTAATAATAATGAGTTGAGAGGAATTTTGGTAGTTACCTTTGCTTACCGGAGTTACCTGTTTTAAATTTTATGTTTTTCCTCCCCAAAAAGCAGATTTTTTCGATTGTAGGGAAATTAATGAATTCTTAAATGAACCACATTAAATCAACAATGACCTATCTTTCAAAAACTGCTCGATAAAAAATTGGATACTGTAATCGAAAGTGCTTTACCTTAATTTCAAAAAAGTATTTCCCTAAATTCTATTCTAATGATCTTATCTCAGTTTACACTTACTTTTCCGGTGATAATAATAGGTTGAGAGGATTAATGGATTTTTTTTTAAGTAATGATTAGTTTAATCTCATTTAATATAATTCTTCCATCCATTTTTTCATGTTTGCTTGTAAACGTGCTTGCTCATCTATCGTCAAAAAATTCAGCCGGCCATTTGGGTGACCTTTCATGCTTTTTATATGAGGATATGTAGCCCATAAAAAATTCCTGATTATATCATCATCACCGCTTTCTACAATTCGGTGGCTATCCTCTACCAATAGAAAAAGATTGTGCTCAAATTCTCTTCTCGTTTTAGGTGGGGGCATTCCATATTTACTCTTCTCCATTTTCTTTTGATTTTAATCCTTCTTGTTGACTCATTTGTGTCATCATATTTGCAATGAGTCGAGCCATTTCATCAACTGTATGAAAATTTACTCTTCGATTAGGAGCAAATTTAACATTAGAGATTCCTTTCATTGATCTCGCAACAAACTCATTGAAAACTATCTGATTATTTTCCAATTTTTCTTTAAGGAAAAACATATTATACTCAAATTCTTTTCTACTGTTCGGCATCTTTTCTGTTTTTAAATTCTGGTCTGTCGAAATTTGCCAATGAATTAGCTAATAGTCGTGTTGATTCATCAATAGTCAGAAAATTGGTTCGTCTGTTCGGTAATTGTTTTGCGTTCAGCAAGCTATTGAGCATCCTCCGACTAGGCGGTAAATGAAATCTTCCTTTCTCAATACTCTCGGCTAAAGTATCTATATGCCGTTCAAATTCTTTTCTGTTGCTTGGTGCAATCATCTTATTAACTCCTTTTGTTCAAACACATCAATGTACCTGGAATTGTAGCCAAAAGATATTTGCCAAATAAGCTTATACCCGGCTTTCAGTGTTTCGATCTTGGCTTTTGTTACGGTTGTATAATAACCAGTTTTTTCAGCAACCCCCTGTTCTCTATTATCCCAATTTCTTCCTTTACGCCAGTATACAGATCTAGTATTGTCTTTGAGGTTTGGGATTAGAGTACCTAGAATTGTAGTCATTACAGCTGGTACCAACTCACTTCCGGTAACATTACCCGCATATTCACTCTTAATAAATAGCGGAATTATATCTTCTTCCTCATAAACACTATCAGGATAACCATTCGCCGGAAAAGTTGGCCAAGGATAAGAGTGACGTTTTGCAGAGAATTTTGCCATAGGGATCAGATAGGCTGTAAGCTCAATTTTTTCTTTACCGCTACGGCGAGATTCCGAATGCTGTGTAGCGTAATAGTTCAATGGAAGCTCACCATCAACTAATAGTTTGTCAAAAGCAATATTTCCGGTTTCAAAAAAATCTTTTACAGCATTTTCAAAAGTTTCATTACTGCTATTAAACTGAGGTGCTAATTTGTTTTCAGGGAACGTAGGTTGATAAAACCTTAAGATATTAGCAACTTTCTCCCTGTCACTGAGTGTAGTGCAAGTGCACACAGCAACATTTAAAGCATATCTCAAAAGAGTATCAAAATCCGAAACAAGGGAGATGTCGTTATGATCATTAAAACTCCGATCAATATATCTACTTGCTTTCTGACTATCCTCAATAGATAATGAGGCTAATGCTTTTACCTGTCCCACCAATGCCTCAGCAAACTGTTTGGTCAAAATGTTTAACTCATTAAGCTCATATATGGGATCACTTATCGGTTCCAAATACTCTTCTTCAAACACTATTTCCCCTTTGCTCCTATTAGAGGTAGCAAAAGTTTGTTCAAGCTTTGTAATTAACTCCTCCAGATCAGTTATGCCATTATTTTTAAGTTCGGTGAGAGATGCAAGAATGGCCTCTCTTATCATAAAGTGATTAAGTTTCAATATCTCTTGTTCCCTTTCTTCCAAAGCAGTTTTCAGGTTTTCGGCAAAGTCATCAGGATTTAAATTTGAGAGCTGATGAATAATAGCAGCGGAAAGTTCTTTTGAAATGCTATAGCCATCACTAAGCATTTCCCTCACTAGTGCTCGCAAAATAATGTCTGGGTTAATGGATCCGAGCCAAACTAAGGTTTCAATAACTCGATTTTTCACAACTAATGATGGATGATTTAAAAACCAAATAAGGAATTTTAGTAAATGGTCGTCTTGTTCATCGGCGTTTACTTTATCGGCTTCTTTATTCAGCCACTCATACCGGTTATAAAAATGCTGACCAGTTCTCACCATCAAATTAATATGCTCCAGGACTACATCTAAGATCAACTGCTTTTCTTGCTCATCATTTATATTCCGGAGCAATGAAATAATTTGGTCGGCAATTATCCATTCTTCAAAATAAGGCTCATTAATAATCAGTTGTTTTATGTCTTTGATAAATTCCGCAGAGTTGTTGTATGTATCAGCAAAAAGATTTCTTATATCATTTATCTTTTTAGAATAATTAAATGACCATATTCCATATTTTTTATCCTGAACCTTTTTCAATGCTTCGTTTATGACTTTTCTTGCGCCGCTTTTATTTTCTGTAACAATCTTCTGCTGTGCTTCTTCTTTTGCTATAATTAGTTCGTCAAGAGGATCTTCCTCTTCTCGTTTAGGAGTTGAAGGTTTTCTTTCTTCTTCAATTTCTTCTTTTGAAGATTGAGTTGGTTGCATTCCAACCTCTTCTATATACGGTTTCAGCTTCTCAAAATTCGAAGTGCTCAATTCGCTAAACAATTCCTGTAGATACTCATTTCGAAATTCATCGCTTATTTCAGCAACCACAAACCGAATCAGACGCTTAAATACTATATCTAACTTTTCTGGTTCACTGTTTTCCAAATGATTCAAAATTGCTGCCTGAATCTTTGTATAACCTCTAATGTATCTATTATCCCCAAGTATAAACGATTCACAGAGTCCCCAAACGATAAGGGAGCCTGAACCTTCAATATTCCGCAACATATCCATTATACCACTCTGCTCCTCGATTGCCCTGGCTCCTAATACGTATCCATAGCCTGTATAAGGCATATCGACTACCCCCGACTCTGCATTGGTAATAATGGTTTGATGATCCGGAAGTAACAAGTACTTAAAGTACTCTATTGACTTATTTAAAAAACCGACTTTAGCTAAGTCACCGACAAAATTTTCCTGCTGCTGTTTCACATATCTTTGAAATGTCATCTCACCGGATGCATTATGAAGATGTGCTGCGAACTTCTGCAGGTACGAAAGATTGCCATCCTTAGGGACAATATTTGAAACAGCAGTATTTATTATTCCCAATTGTGCTTCTTTGTACCATGATGGTCCCATTGAGGTATCAATCATTTCCTTAAAGACTTGCTTAGCTTTATCATGATTTTTCAGGAGCGCATACAATTCAACTAATCTCAACAGGTATTCATTTCTCTCCGATCTATTTTCTACAGTGTTTACAATATGCTCTTCTAACACTTTTGTCACCTTGAAGGTCGGAACCTCAAGTTCAGGTTGCTTAGCTAATTCCCTGGCAATAACAAACAAACTATCGATATAACCTTCAGTATATAGTCCAAGCTGGTATGGTTCCCTATTGGCTATTCGTTCAACAAAAACAGGAATATAATCTTGGAAAGCATCAATTAATAAATGAATTAGGCTTCTGTAGATAATCGGGTAAACCAATTCAGGAATAGCATAGCTTCTCTCCCAGTTAATCCTATTTCTTAAGTCTGGAATTAGTTTTTCAATAAGAGTAATTAGTTTACTTTGAAGCTGTTTAATCTCTTCATCCTTAGCATCAATTTTACAACGCTTTACTTTTCCTGACAGAAAACAAAGATATTTAAAGACAGATTTTATACTTTCCTCCCAATTGGATAAGTACTCATATTGTGGAAGTGTCGGAAATTGATCTTGGGTATCAAAATATCCAAGACATTCTGCATTGAGTTTAAACCGATGTATTGATTGATGATTTAAATCAACGCCATTTTCTTTTCGTAAATCGAATTCCTCGACATCTGGAAATACTTTCTTGTAAATTTTTTCGATAAGATCAAGCCTCTTTGATCTTCCCAATAGAGTATAAAGCAAAAAGGAATGATAATCAGGATGAGTACCATACTTGTCTATCACGTATTCTAAATCTTCTACCCAAGCAAGGATATTATCAACAGTTTTTCTTTTTGGACTTTTATGTCTGAATTCTAAAGCCTGATTAATACTTAAAGCAATCAATCCACTCATTCTCACATCTATGACTTTAGGAATATGTTCTTCCATAAACCTTGATACTGGAGGGCTATTGTATCTCCAGATTGAATACCCAATATTAAAAGAACCTATTTCATCTTTAAATGCCACTACTATATCATTATCATTACCGCTTGATACAATCATCTTCTCAACCTTTTCCTTGTAATATTCGAACTCTTGAAAAGATTTCCTTCTATCTTTATTAGAAGAAAAAGTAATGGAGTTAAACTTCAATTGAATAAATCTATTAAATGAATTTGAGTCAAACTCATTTTCGACTATATTTCTACACGTCTGGTTAATTGCATTCAATAAAATTTCAGCTTCTTCATCTGCGTCATACTCATAAAATCTATGTAAAAGATATAATGCATCTCCATCGGCAGTGATTAGTGTTTTATTGCGTACAATATACCTTATCGCTTCTTCTGGTCTGCCTAAAGCCAATAAAGCATTTGCAAGAAAAATGGCATTCTCCTGAAAAAGTGTATTATACCTAAAATTTACCCGCTGTGAAAGAAGCAATAAAGAAATGACTTTGTGAGCTATCCCCAATTCGGCTGCAAGACCAATTATCTTTTTCACTTCGGCCAAAACAATATCATGGTTAATACTGTTCAACGTGCAGTCATCAATCCAAGCCTGGTTGCACTCGTCTAATGCGTTCCTTTTGCTTTGCTCATCTCCATGTGATAAGTGATACACTTTCTCAGACAGACTAAAATTTGTCTGAGGGTGATTTTGAATGTAATCACTTATGTTTTTATGTACCTGTTCGTCTAATTCATCAGTCTTTTTATTTACAAAATCAGAAAAAGAGGTGTGGTAGATACTTATTGCTTCATTATCTCTTAACAAGTGTTCGATCTTCTTAAAACCTGACAGGAAGCTATGCTTCGTAGCTTCGGGCTGTATTTCTGATAAGATTTTCTTATCTACCGGTAGTCTTAACCTTGCTAAAGTGGCTGCTAGCCAGATTTCTTCCGGGTGATCATTTATTTGTAGCCAGATTTTGTTATAATAGTTTTCTATTTCCCCGCCAATTACAGGAATGGAATTAATCCAATCATCAATAGAAGGTATTTCGTCTATTCCTAAAATATACTTGGTCAAATACCTTAGATAAAGAGGATGCCCTTCAGACTTTTCTGCCAGTGCAGCTATTTGATTTGCGTTAAGCCCTTTTACTTTTACATGCTCGGAAAGATATTTTTCCGCATTCTGAATTGAGAGAGGTGTAACCTTAATTTCTTTTGATGCATCAATTATGGCCTGGAATGAATTAGGTAATAGCTCTTTTGATGTACATGATAAAATCACCTTGATATGTGGTGGCAACATAGCAGGCAATACGGAGAGAAAGTTCTCTATTTGGGATTTGCTAACATCATCCAACCCGTCTATAATCAAAAAGGCTATTTTCTCTTGTTGTTGATAATGCAAGGATAACTGCTGTATCGCCTGCTGGATGTCTATTATTCTGTCATTTAGAGTTTTTTCAGTTTTGGGTTTAGGTGGCGGACTGTTATACAGGGTACGGTGACAAACTTCCTCAACCCATTTCATAAAGAAATCCGGTGTCGCCCTGATTTGTGTTGGAATTTCTTCGCTCTCTGGAACCTTTACAAAAAAACGGTCGCTTATAATATAATTGTCGGCCTCCAACTCCAATTGAGCAGCTATTGTAGTTTTGCCTGAACCGGGGCTGCCACTCACCAAAAAATAGCTCCCATCAATTTGCGCTGCAACTACATCATTTATTTTTTGCAATACTTCTTCATTAGGCGTAGTGTCTGATATATCACTTTCTATCGAATCTGGTATAGCATGCCCTTTATCGATAGTGACCATGATATGGTGCTTGTTCAAAATCTCAGTAATACTACTGATACTTGTTGCACCGAGTGTTCCTACGGTATCATACCCAATAACTCCTACTACATACCCATTCATTACCAGAGGTGCACCCGACAATCCATCAAATTTTTCAAGATTGCTGTATTGTTCACACTCTAAATCCACATCCCATTTTGTACCGTCATTAATACGAGAAATATTACCGGAATACCTTCCACCGGAGTTTATCCTTTGTGTTGGAAACCCAAAAGTTTCCCAATTTTCATTGTAGGGAATTTCCATTTTCTTTAAGGGAAGGCCAGTAATAGTAGTTTCTGATTGGTTTTTAAGTCCTAATATGGCAACATCACGATCTGATATTCTTTCCAAAATTTCTGCCTCTACTTCCTCATCATTTAGATATAGCTTCACTGGTTGCCCTTCAGGCAAATTGTGCTCAGATGTAAGTAAGATTTGTTTACCTATGTCAGTGGCAACAAAAAAGGCTGTACCTGAGTTTTTTCCGCAGTCGATCTGCACAGTGGCTATTTCTATTTGCTTTGGGTTTAATATTTTTCGGCTCATAATGCTAGTGTATAAGGCTGCTGATCTAAATAGTGGATTGAGTAATTATATTTCTCCTTCCAATCTTTCCTATCAAAATATTTTGAATTAGCAGTGATATAATTAAAATATAGTTTTCTATGAAAATCCACTTTTCTGGTAATGACATGTGCTATCGTTTCATTGTCAGGATGATTATGTTTTTGTCCATTAGTAGAAATAAGATACCTTTCCGAATCGATTTTATTTAACAACTCACGGCTGATATTACCAAAGCTGCCATGATGGGACATTTTTATTAAATCGAAGATTATTGTGCTTTCATTTTGATATTCATTAAGGGATTGAACTATCAAACCAGGGTGTGCATCAGCAAGAAAAAGTATTTTTTTGTCTTGAATCTGTAAAATAAAGGCAATAGAACTACCATTTGTTGCCGTATAATCTTCATCAAAAGGTGTTTTTAATAATTCTTCAAGCGTTTTTATTGAAGCTGAAATTGGCTTAGGAGTTATATTAGCCTTCTCTTTTTCCCATGACAAAAGCATCTCAAATGCGTCATCAAATAACTGCGAATTGCCTGAATTGAAATTAGCGCCATACCTTTTTAATTCATCAGTCCATAGATTTTTTAGCTTTTCTAACTTTTGTTTGTCAGGGGATAAAAGATAGATATTGGCATCAGAGGCAAGAGCTACTATTGGTCTTTGCTCAATACAAACGGCTTGATTTTCAAAGTCGCTATTCCATGAGTAATTTCCTTGCAATAACAATGCACCCACTGTTGTTCCTTGTTCCGTACTGATTTTTTGTTCTCCTTGTTTGCTTTCGTTTTGTTGATATCCTCTTCGAATTATTTGCTGTAGAATTCGTTCTTTCTTTTTATCTGTTTCACCTTCCTGATGTTCCCACAGGTGACGATAGGTATTGTGCCATACCTCTTTTATCGTTATAAACCGTTCAACATAATTGTCTTTTAAAAGCCTTATTGCTCCTTGAATATGGTCTGCGTCAATATGTGTTATGATGAACTTTTCAAGAACACCTCCGCTTTTATTAATTTGAATTAAATCGTTCTTTAGATATTTTTGAAAGGTTTCAACATACCCACAGTCAATAAGCAAATACTTTTTTCCTTTTCCAGTTTCATTAAAGCTAACTAAAAAACAATCTCCATTTTTAGCCGGATAACATTTTATTGTAATTTTCACATAATATATTTTTTCTATTCACTATTAATTTTCAAATCATAAATATATAAAATTTATCATCCTCAATTTCTATTTCCTTCCCTTCTTAAAATTCTCCGCTTGTTCAAAGATTTCCTGATAGACTTCATCCCGGTCCACCGGTGGATAATCGTGTTCTGCAAGCAAGATGATTAAATCCACTTTGAGTTCGGCTTTGATGTCAGCTCTTTGGCTCCAGTCGGTGTATTTGGCTTTGTCGTCCACTACTTTTTTGACTTCTTTGGACAGCGTGAATAGTTTGTCTTCCGGATAGACAAAATCGTATTTTACAGCAAGAGATTTCAGGATATCATAAAATGCTTTTTCTTCAAAGTCGATTCCGAGGTCTTTGAAAGATTCTCTTTCCTTTCTCAGTGCTTCATAGAGATTAATGATTTCATCCGTAAAATCTTCCAGAACTTCACTGCGCAATATATCGGCTTCTTTTCTCTCGTTGTAACGATTGACCAGATTTTGCATTTGTTTTGAAAAATCTATTCCTTTGGTTCGGTTCACCTTTTTGAAATCTTCAATGGCCTTGGCGAGAAGTTTTTGAAGGAGTTTAATTTTGGTATTGGGCAACTTAATTTTCTCGAGCTTCGCCAAATAATCATCTCCGAAAATATCTGTTTCCGGGGTATCATTTTCTCCAAGTTTAAAGATTTCTTCAACTCCCTCACTACTCAGCGCATCTTCCACCATTTGACGGACTTTAGCGTTCATTTGTGCGATATCTGGTGAGTTTCCTTTGGTAAGTTTAAACACGATGGAACGAATCGCAGTATAAAAATGGATTTTGTCTCTTTCGTTTTGACTGATTTTCTCACTTCCTACGCAAATATCATAGGCTGCTTTCATTCGTTTAACCAAAAACATAAACCGCTTTTCGAGTTCATCAGTCAGTTGCACAAATTCAGCGGCATTATTCAAAGTGTTCAGCTGTTCAACCGGACTGCCTTTGAAATAACCCGAACTGTCAAAGGAATGAAAGATTTTATCCAGCAATTCCAAATGATCTTTGACGACTACAACCGATTGGTCGATGTCTTCAAAATTCTGACTATCAACTTTATTGTACATCGCTAGGGCGAGGTTCATCTGCTTTTTGATACCGATATAATCCACAATCAATCCTTTGTCTTTTCCTTCGTATTTTCGGTTTACCCTCGAAATAGTTTGAATCAGGTTATGCCGTTGAACGGGTTTGTCGATATACATGGTATCAAGGAAAGGCACATCAAATCCGGTCAGCCACATATCGACTACAATAGCGATTTTGAAATTGGATTTTTCATTTTTAAACTGTCTGTCCAATTCCTTTCTGTCATCCTTGGTGCCGAGCATATTGTACATTTCTTCTTCATCGTCCTTTCCGCGGGTCATCACCAATTTGATTTTCTCTAAAGGTTTAATTTCCTTCTTTTCACTTTCGGTCAATTCAGCTTCCGGGTCAGCGGCTCTAATTTCAGCCCAATCGGGTCGCAAAGCAATTACTTCCTGATAAAAACGCCAGGCGATTTCTCGACTGCTGCATACAAACATCGCTTTTCCTTTTATAGTAGCACCTTCTTCTATCCGGCCTTCATAATGTTTTATAAAATCTTTGGCCAAGGCTTTTAATCTGTCGGGGTCTCCAAGAATGGCATTCATACTGGCAACTGACCTCTTGCTTTCTTCAATCTGATATTCGTTGGTACCTTCTTCGGCACATTGGTTATAATAATCTTCAATTTCCTGAAGTTTGCTATTGTCTAAAATGATTTTCGCAGCTCTGCCTTCATAAACAATCTTCACCGTGATTTCATCTTCCACAGATTCTGTCATCGTATAAGCATCTGCAATTTCTCCAAAAACATCTAAAGTTGCGTCAATGGGCGTTCCGGTAAAACCGACAAAAGTAGCATTGGGTAAAGAATCATGAAGATATTTAGCAAATCCGAATTGTCTTTTTACACCCTCTTGTGTTACTCTTACTTTTTGATCTAAATTGGTTTGACTGCGGTGGGCTTCGTCAGATATACATATTACATTCGTCCTTTCGGTCAATAAATCGGTGTCTTCCGTGAACTTATGGATCGTGGTCAAAAATACGCCACCGCTTTGAATGCCTTGCAAAAACTCTCTCAACTGCACTCTGCTTTCTACGCTGACTACCTGATTGTCGCCGATATAAGTTTTGGCATTTACAAACTGTTCGGACAACTGATCATCTAAGTCGGTTCTGTCTGTAATCAAAATAATTGTCGGATTGGCCAGTGCTTTGCTTCGCATCAAAAGCCGGGTCAAAAACAGCATGGTATAACTTTTACCGCTCCCGGTTGCACCAAAATAAGTTCCGCCTTTACCGCTGCCTTCGGGTTTTATGTTTTTGAGAATGTTGTCATAAAGTTTGACAGCTCCGTAATATTGCGGATAGCGACAAAGGATTTTCAAGCTTTTATTGCTGTTGTCCGGGAAGAGAATAAAATTCCGGATGATGTCTCTCAGCCTGTTTTTGTCAAACATTCCCTGAATCATTGTATGCAGAGAATGGATACCGTCTTTTTCAAGTTCACCTTCTTTCCCGCTGATTTTTCGCCAGGCGTAATAAAATTCATACGAAGCAAAGAATGAACCTGCTTTGTTGTTCACGCCATCGCTAATTACACAAAATGCATTGTAGATAAACAGTTGTGGGATATCTCTTTTGTATCGGACCGTAATTTGTTTAAAAGCATCGTGGATGGTCGTATTTTCCTGAATGGCTGTTTTAAATTCAAAAACTACCAAGGGCAAACCGTTGATATAGAGAATCCCGTCGGGAATTCTTTTTTGGTCATAATGGGTGATTTCTAACTGATTGACAAACCGATAAATATTTTCATCCTTTCCATATTCTTCCCTTTCTTCTGCGGCAATGGTCAGTAATTTTTCTTTATCCGGTATTCTATAGGCAGTCAGTCCGCTGTAATCTATCAGTTGAATATATAAATCTTTTTTCTTTTGATCTTCCCGTTTGAGTATGAATCCATCCGAAAGCATTTTCATAAACGCCTTGTTGCTCTCATACAAATCCGAAGCAGGAAAAGATTTAATTTGAGATATAATCTTTTGGATTTCATTCTCCGTAATGCCATCCTGCTCATATCCCTTTTTCAGAAATTCCTTCAAATCATCTTCTATCAGCACTTCTTCCGGTTGACGAATCAGGGTAATGCCATTTGTATGCGGAAATCCGGCATTTTCCAAAAGCTCGATGATGGCTTGTTCTAATTTTGATTCGGTGAATTTCATAACTCGTCAATTTCTATTGTCCAGGAAATCTGTTTTAATCGTTTCCCTATTATTTCTAAAGTTTTTAAGATCTCTTCGGGATCGGGTAAATCACCATAAACAAGTGTTTTAAATTCGCCAAGATAAGTAGGTTTCAGGATAGACCATATTGCTTCAAAATTTTTAAACATTAAAGCTTCAGATGGATGATGTATCAACCACTCGTTATTATTCCGAAAACTCTTTACATCATCATTTCCCACCTTATTGAGCATTTTTTCAAATTCTTTGGAATGTAAAAATACATTAAACTCGGACAGTTGCATTAATTGATGTAAATCGTATATATGTCTTATTTTATTTTCAAATTCTCAACGGGTTTTTCTCCGTAAGAAAAACGAACCAGACTCATTATTTTTTCACAAATTGTCCTTGTTGGTTTCAGGCCCCGAACATCAAAAGAATCTAATTCATATTCCTTTACAATATCAATCTGATGATTTTGCAACATCATTTGACCTATAAATGTAATTATTGGTCTGCTTTCAAAAGGTTCAGAATTACCAAACCAGGAAGCTTCCATTATAATTGCTTCCCGAATTTGTCCAAAACTTCCTTCAAAATTTCTTGGATATTGATGAGCGGTTTTACGGATCATTCCCATTTTATGAGTAATTCCTGTCATCTCAATTTCAGGAAGCTCTTCATTTACAATTTTAGAGATTTTACGAATTTTCCTTTTTAATTGATTGTCAGTTTCTTCTCCGGTTTGCATCACTACCAGATCAATATCTTCAGAAAATCGTTTGATGATATCAAAACATTTGGATAATGCGGTTCCCCCTTTAAAAACAATTTCTTCACCAATCTCATTTTTAAAAATAATTTTCAAGGCATAAGTAAGCCAATAGTCCTTTTCAACATAGATTTCCGGGATGTCCATCTGTTGAGCAACTGCGGTTACTGCTTCTTTGAAAAGCTCTTTATTTTGATGCAGTTTCATTTTATATTCCAGTTTTCAGCAGTTGGTAAAATTTCTTCTATTCCAAAATCGTACTCAGAAAAAGGATTCAGACTTTCTTTCAGAGAATTGATATTTTCAGTTAAATTAAGATTTTCCAATAGAGCTCCCAGAAATGCTCTGACCCGTGGAGGGTAGGACAGGGCAGATTCACTCAATAAATTCAGTTCTTTTGAATTTAAATTTTCCAATAATTCCGAAAGCCTTTTGATTCCGGAATTTTTATTTAGGTCAGGTATTTTATTAAAATCCTTCAATGCGTCCAGAATTCCTAACAGATAATAATTCCTGTCTGTAACATCTACATAACTTTTTACCGGACTTGCTTTTACACTGCCTCTTGATATACTTATTCGTTTATCTCTGCTTGCAATTTTTATTCGGGTTGGAATTTGAGTAGTTAATCCCATTTGATTGTACAGAGAAGTTCCGGTTATATAGGCAATCCGTTTTCCGTTTTCAAATAAATAAGGTTTTAGCAATTCCTCTTCATTGGGTTTTAATTCCCCGAAAATTGTTTTTTGTGGTTTGTAGAATATCCCGGTAGAAACCCGTTTGATCGATTCCTGCGCAATCATTCTTTCAATAGCTTTGGCAGCTGCAATATAATCTTCTGCATCTATTTCCAACAGATCATAGGTAAAAGTCTCACCTTCTGCAAAGCTTTTTATTCTGTTCCGTATTTTTTGTGCTACTCTCATTGAATACAAAAGTAGGGATTTTTTTTAACTTGTCAAGTAAATGAAACTAAATACTTGACATTTGTTTGAACTGCACTCAAATTACATTCGTTGAATTTTACTCAATTAGGTATTTTATTTATTGAGTTATTTCTTATTTACACCATTTTAATGTAAATAGATGCACTGGGATGTGTTTATTTAACCATTTTTAAATAAATAAGGGTTTTGCACACTTTTTCGTTTCTTATTTATCGTCTCTTTTTTTCTTTTCCAAAGTACTTTCACCAATATTATATGCATATAATGAAGCCGGAACAAAAGTAAATTCCAATTCATCAACTTCTTTGTTTCCTAATTGATCAACGAAAATCTCAAAATTCACTCCAATTTTTTATAAGTTTTTCTTTTTCTTTAAGTGGCAATCGATTATTATTAAAATAAAGTAAATCTAATTTTAAAATTGCATCTTTTGCTGACAATAACGAAGTTTTTACTAGGTAATTTAAAACAAAAAGGCTTCCATGAACCTCGATGGATTCTTTTGTCGATTGCTTTCTTAATTTTCCATCACCTGTTAGAAGAATCCCTGATGTTTTCTTAGTATAATATAAAGCTGAGCAATCTTGGAAGCTTAACTGATTTATTTTATTGAAAATCTCAGAAATTGAAATTATGTCCTTTTCCTCGGACCTGAGTATTGTGAGTTTTTTATCTTTAATGTACTTGGCCAAATCATCTTGCTGTTCAGGATATAATTCATTATAAATAAAATCTGTTGTCATTAATTCAAATTCAGCTAATTGAAAGAAAACATCTAAAAGACCTATTGAAATAAAGTCAATTAAAATATTAGCATCGTTAATGACAATTCTTCGTTTCATTAAACCATTTCTTTGCTTAAAATTTGATTGACATTTTTCTCTAATAGATTAGCTGCTTTGTTGACAGAAATCAATTCCTGTGAATAGGCTCGATAAACTAATTGCTCGAAGCGATTGGAATATTCAGGAGTTTCGAAGCGACTTTTATTAACCAAACTTTTCAATTCTGGATCTAGATTCATGTCAATATAAAATTGTCTTAGCCTTGATCTTGACATTATTTTTTCATCTACCAGACGGTAAATAATAGCAGGAATGCTAATACCGTATTTCTTTTGAACAGCAACTAGTTCTTTTAAAGAAATACGAATTCTTTCAATACCAAACTCTTCTATTAATGCAGTTCTAGGAAGTAAAAACTCTCCGGCAAAACGATTGCAAAAACTTTCTTCGGTTTCAATATCACAGCCAGATAAGTCGAGTAGTAAATGACCTAATTCATGAAATAGAGTGAACCTTTTGCGTTCTATTCCGAAGTTTTTATTGATGACAATAACCGCATATTTGTTATCTATTAAAGTTGCCATTCCATCAAACAGATTTTCTTCTTCTTCAATTTCAATTACTTTAATTTCTTGATCTTCTAAAATTTGAATAATGTTATGAATAGGGTCTAAACCAATCTCCCATTCCTGTCTTACTTTAAAGACAATGTCTTTAATCTCCTTCATTGAATGGATTTTCTTTCTTTGCACAGAAGTTTGAAAAACAGAATTAATTTCTAGTATATTTTCAATTTCTAGATAATTACTCACTTTATGACGCACTTCTTCTTGGATAGCGTACAATCTAGTTTTACTTAAACGACTTTTTTTTCTAAAATTAATGGTTCCAAGTGAAACATGTGAAGGGGTAAAGAAATAATCTAAATTTACCTCAAGTGCCTTACTAAGTTTTATTAATACTTCGCTTGAAGGCATAGACATTCCTTTTTCGTATTTCGAAATCATTTGTTTAGATACACCAGATTCTTCCGCCAATCTCTGTTGCGAAAAGGCTCTTAACCTGCGGGCGCTGAATAATTTTTGTGCAAAGACAGACATAGTTTCATTTTGTTAGTTGACAGTTTGATGCAAATGTAGTTATTTGTCAACTGATTTGCAAATATTCTAAATGTAAATAGATTTGATGCATTAAGTTGTTTCTATTTCTAATTTCACATCTATTTTGATGTTGCCGTGCGGGTTTTGGTAAATGAGAGTGTTGTTGGTCAAAGTTTTAATGTCGTAACCTATTTGTATTTGATATGATTGTTTTCGGCCGGATTTATTTTTTTTAATTTTCCCTAATTCTAATGCTTAGTACTTGATTTTCCTCTATTCAATTTAAAATAGATTCGACTCAATTGTTCATCGAAATTATTGATTAAATGCCTTTCTAGTAATTTCAAAATATCTTCATTGCCTGTAAATTTATATATTAATGAACAGCTATCGATTAATTTGAACCAATGAACATCTATTTTACTGAAATCATAATCTTCGGGATTGATTAAAAATTTAAAAAACTCACAATTAATTTGAAGATGATATATTTCTTCATCATCAATTATATTTAGGTTAAGAAGTTCAAAATATCGCATAACAGGATTTATCAATCTCTGATTTTGTATATCTTCTTCTTTTAAATTAGTAATTTTATTATGTATGTATTTTTGACACAAACTAATAGTTTCATCTTTTAACGGAACATGGTCAAATAATAAAAAGTAAACATCCCAAAATTCGAAATGCTTCTCGATTTCAACCTCTAATTCATCTAAAAACATTTTCTTTTTCTCTTCGGGTAATGATTTATAAATTATATGAGAATCATATCTTATGCTTCCATATTCAATTGCTTGCATATTTCTTACTAGAAACTTTTTATTTATAAATTCAGGCTCAAAGGCCTGAATACCTTTCAATACCTCAATATAAATACTTTCGTATTGTAAGCTCTTATTATTTAGAATTTCTAATGTTTCTTTTAGAGACTCAACTCCAATAATATCACGTTTGTTTTCTATAAAAGAATTAAAATATCGAGATATTTTACGAGGAATAAAATTGGTGAATTCTAAAAATAGATTAAAATCAGAATAGAGAGTTTTTATTTGTCTTTCGGAAAATTCAAAATAAGACAACACAATACAGATATTATTAAACTGCCTTAAAATTTTGTTTCTAAAATTCCTGTTGTAACTTAAGTAGTTAATAAAAAGTTCATTCTTATCTCTACTTCTAAAAATTTTATTTTCTTTAATTGCTGAATTGAAAAAGTTTGAAATTAATGACACAACTTCTTGCTGACTAACTTCATCAAATTTTAAGTTCTTGATTTGATGATTCTTTAAAAACTCGTGTAAATCTTTTGATTTATTGTATTCTACGATTAGTTTAAAAAGGTATTTATTGAATGCCTCAAACTTTGTCACGCCGAAAATCTTCTGGTCCGAATCAAGCTTTATAGTACCAATGTAAAAACCAAGAATAAAAGTTTTAATTGATTTTCTAAAAGCATCTTCTATCATCGAAAAACCATTTCCGATAACATGACTACCTTTTAAAAATTTATCAAGCTGGAAAACAGCATTATATAAATTATAATAATGAGAATTATTACTTGCACCTCCTTTTTCGATGTTTTTCACATTGTTTTGGACCTTAACAAATAAATTCTCTATTTCGTTGCATAATCTTTGAATATACCAACCGTCTTTAATTTCTATTAGAAAATTATAAACCTCTTTGTCTAGAAAACTTCGGACTCTTAAAAGCTCTTCATTTAGGTTTAATTTTTTGGATTCTTTATGAATTAATTCTAGGTCTGAAAATGAATATCTTTGGTCTAAAATATTATAACCTTGAATATGCAGGCCAATTCTTTGCATATTGTAAGTGCATATAAAACTAACATCCATACATTTTAATCTGTTAGCTTTAATTTTTAATTCTTTATAAGTCTGAAAGGATTTATAATATTCCCCCATTTGATATAAAGAATAAGCAAGTAATAAATCATTCTCTATATCAGAAGTATGATTTATTTGTAGTTTTTCAATTCTTTGGATAGTTTTTGAATAATGATAACTATCGAAGCTACATGCAAAACAATCACAAGTCTTATTTTTTGTAAAATATTTATCAAATAGTTCTACTTCCTCACCGGTTCGTTTATTTCCAAAGGAGTCTGGTTTTCCTACTTTTATACCCACATAATAAATATTAGAAGAAATCAAACGCCCTAAAATATAATTCAATTTTCGTTTTTCTTCCTCACCATATTTATCATCCTTTTCGCCTATATAGCTCTTTAATAAAGAATGAAATTCTCCGTTGTAATCTATTAAAGTAGTATCTTCGATGTTATGAAAATTATTCACAGATTTATTAAATGGATACAGGTTTGTCAAAATACTTTTCGGGAGGACTCTAAAATAATGAAAGCGTTTAATTGAGCTATATAAATCGTCAATGAACTCCAAGTCGGAACCTTGTCTTTGACGTTCTCTTTCGTATTTGAATAGATCAAAATCTGAAATGTACTTTAAAGTTTTATATACCTTATTGCCGATATCTGACAATTTCCCTTTCTCTTTTACAAACTCTTTTTCAATATCCTGTTCTTCGTTAGGATATTGAAGAATATTGATGCCCAAATCATTGAAATATTGTTTTTCGGATTCATTAAAGTCGCTTTTATGTGATAATAGAAAACTTCGTTGTTGATGTCTTTTTAGAATATATTGTATTTCCCGAATTAAATATTTTAAATTTGGATCTCCTACTCCATAACCAACAAATAAGATAACTTTATTGCTAAAAAGTGATTTGACATAAGTTTCTTTCAAAGTGTTGTTTTTAGAGAATTCTAAATAGTCATTTTCCTTAAATACAATATTTTTATTTTTAAAATCACCATGATATTTAATTAACAGACTTTTGTGTTTAGCATATGGCAAATCAATATCTTTAGATACCAAAGAGAATGGAAACCCTTTATCCTCCATAATATCTTCAAAATAATAATCATAATTTGTAGTAATAATATGTTGAGGATTTAAATCGAAAATTGCCTCATGAATTGGATTGTATTTCCCAGCATTTTTAAAGATTAGATCTTCTACGATATCATTATATTCTTTTTCTCCTTTTTCATTATAGAGTATCTGGGCAATCTTTAAAGGATCTTTGTCCTGAATTTTCTCATTTAATTGTCCTTTTATTGATTTTATCAATTCACTCCATAATGGGATTCCAGAATCTTTAGAAATTCCCGCACCTGCGAATACTACCAACTGATCACTTTCAATTGCTTGCTTTATTCTACTGATATTATTTTTAAATTCTGTGCTCATATTGCAATCTTCTCTTCCTCCCTCGTCATTCGCCCCAACAACAAAGTCTGAAGCTGATGAAGTTTTTGGGTTTCTCTTGTATACATTTCCTTGTTGTCAATTATAATTTTCAATTCATTTAAATCAATATTTTCATCAGGAATTGGCAGTTCAATATTTTCTATATAATTCTTACTCAAATTTTCTTGTGCACCGCCGATTGACTGTGAGGCAATATAACTCTGATTATGAAGTAAATGATAGTATAAGAAAGCTGCATCGTGATCATTTTTACAAATCATTCCACAACAGGCTTGATTGGTTGTTGACTCAAACTTTAAAACCCCTAAATCTCCTGCATTTACGCCATACATAGACATTAATACAGTTCCTTTCGGAAGAAGTTTTGCTGAGCTTTTCTCCAAACCTTTTTTAGAAATATATTCTTCTGCTTCGATTAAAATATTGTTTTTTATTTCACCTGTTTTCAACCAAGGAATCTCTTTTTTATTCCAATATTCATTTTTTGTTCTACTTGGCGTTCCGCCAGACTTCATATCCAAACAAAACTCTTTGACAGTAATTATTTCCTTTTCTTCCTCCAGCTCCTCAAACCACCTCCTATAAATCGTCTGCGCCGTTTCTTCTAACTTTTCACAAATGGCTTCGTTGATTTTTATTTTGTTTTCTACCGCTTGATAATCGGCTACAATTTGGCTTTGTTTTTCTATGGATGGAATGGGTAAAAGCATATCTTCAAAATCTTGCCATTCTAAACTTCCTCTCACACCGCCTACTGCATAAAATGACGCTTCTCTGTCAAATTCTGACCGGGAAAACCACATCATTAAATATTTAGGATCTAGTTCGTTTGTATTAGTGACCTCAAACATAGGATAGGCAGGAGACATAATTGCTTTTCCCTCGGGAAACCGTGCAATAGGAATTTTCCCATCCCGACTCACCTGCATCAAACTACAGGCAAATTGGTTTTCCTTAATAATTTTATAATTTGACAAATCGGTTCCAATAATATTTGCTACAGATGGAATAAATTCTTTTGTAATACTCAACCCCATCAACGGAATATCCAGATTCTCGGTATTCCGTACATCCACCTTCTCGATATAATCGCCTAGTCGCTTGTAGTTATTTTTTGTCATATTAATTTGCTCGTCATTTCAATTGATCTTTCTATACTTTTCTCCAGTTTTGTAGCCTTGGTCAGGATGGTTATGGGTAAACGGAAAATGTTTTTCCAATTTCCCGCTTTTTAGCAGTCTTGGCAAAACTTTATTCCTGATATAATTTTCTGACTTCCCCAGCTTTCTTGCTAATTCCTCTTTTTTAACATAATCATCGCTGCATAATTGTAAAACTATTTTTTCCAATTCTTCCCAACTAAGATTTTTTCCATAATAGTCGGGAAGAATTTCTTGGGTTGCACCCTTTTTAGCTGAGGTTGCATCCTTTGTGTTTTTAACTATCTGGTTATCAGAGTTATTGTTTGAGGTTGCAACCTTTGAGCTTGCCACCTTTTTATCTGAGGTTGCAACCTTTTCTTTCAATTTATAAACTGTCCATCTTCCATTGTTATCAGATTCCAAATAATTTTCTGTACACAATTTTTTCAATAAACCGGTAATGTCGGTACTGTGCATATTTAAAACATATTGCAGTCTGTTGTTGGATATAGAACCTTCGATTAAGCAAAAAGATAGAACCGTCAGTTCATCAGCAGTCAGCAAGTCTAAATCATCAAACAATGCATTCAGTTCACCGAGTACTGATTCAGGAATAACACTAAACATAGGTAAGGTTAATTTCACACGGTCAGGTTGAGATTCTAACTCAACGAAAGGTTTGCGCCAGTTAGATTCTTTCCATCCGGTCATAATTTTATCTACACCACTGCCTGCTTTTTCTGCACGGCCAATAAGCATAAACATTTGCTGCAAAGCCGGATTCCGGCATTCACTAACTCCACCGGTATAATATTGATGCAATGAAACCAAAAGCGTACCGGGGTTAGAAAATTCAAATTTCTCGGTATCTATCTCAATAACAATATTCCCACTCAGCGAATAATCGGTATGTACTAAAGCATTTATAAAAGCCTCCCGCAAAGCGACATGTGCAGGCGTTTCATCAATTCGTTCATCTTTTTTTAATTGAAAAGGCTTAGGAAGTGTGGAAGTTAATTTAGGCCAAACTCTCAAATAGAACTGCAATAAATTACTTTCCCATGTTCCGTCAGGGTAAATTCTATCTGTCCATCTTATTTTCTTTTCGGTAGTAAGTTTTTCTCTAAAATCAGGGAAGTAATCCGGTAAAGCGTCTTGTTCGCGGATGCTGTCCCACTTTCCAAACATTAAAAGCCCTGCCAATGTAATTCCTTCCTGTCTTGTTTTTCTATCTGTTCTATAAGCGCCTATTTTTCTTAATAACTCTGTGTCTTCCAGAGGCAGCCAGGGATGACCGGGTTTAGATGTTGAAAATAATTGTCTGAATTGACGGATACTTACCGAATCCAAATCATCTATGGTGAAATTTTCAAGAATGATATTGTCTCTTTTTAAATCCGTTCCGGAATCTGCAATCATTCTTTTTACTTCATCTTCAGTACACCTGTAATCTCCTTCATGATTGCGCTTATAGGTGTTGCCGAAAGGATTCCGGGTAAGAAAGACCGGTCTTTCTGTTCTGTTTGCAAAAGGAACTTTAATAGCAAGTATTTTCTTGTTTTGAAATTCAAGGACTCTAATATCTCTGTTCGTGAGCAGATTTCGGCTTATTGTATTAGGATTATTACAGCCATCCCAAAATTCTTTTTTATATCGTTCAATTTGAGAATCTTCAAGTCCTTCAATAATAAATTCGTTCCTTTTCTCCTTTATACCAAGAATTATAAATCCGGTATTTGTATTTGCAAAGGCAGAATAGGATTTCCATAGCTCTTTTGGAAAACCTTGACGGGCTGATTTATATTCAATCTCAAAATTTTCATTGGGTAAAAATTCGTCATTTAGCAGTTTTTCGATTGAAAACTGGTCTTCAAAATCAAATAAATTTAGCTGAGTGTCCGTCATATCAGTTCAAAAATTATATCTTAAATCCCAACTTCTCAAAAACGCCTTTTACTTCTTCCTTTAATCGTTCTTCTTCGGCAAACAGTTCTTTTAACTCTCCTTGAAGTTTTTCCATTTGTACTTCATAATCTAAGTGTTCATCCCGGTTAACAAATTCGATATATTTACTCGGAACCAAAGAGAAATCTTTCTTTTCTATTTCCTCAAAATCGGCTGCATAACAGTATTCGGGAATATTTTCAATTTTTTCGGCCTGCCATTGATGATAGGTTTGTGCTGCTTTCTCAATATCTTCTTCAGAGAACTGAATGAATTTCTTCTCAAAGGGTTCCCCAACCTGTCTCAAATCCATAAACAAAATTTCTCCCTTTCGGTTTCTGTAATTCTTGACTTTTTCGTTTACAATTACTGAATGCTCACTTTTGTTTCGGTTCAAAATCCAGAGTGTAACCGAAATATCGGTGGAATAAAACATATTTCTTGGCAGGATGACAATCGTTTCCACCAAATCATTTTCTATCATCTGCTTTCGGATTTTATATTCGTCGCCACCACCGGACAAAGCACCGTTCGCTAAAATAAATCCTGCCACTCCGTTTTGAGATAGTTTTGAAACCATGTGTAAAATCCAGGCATAATTGGCATTGGATCTGGGTGGCACTTCATAACCTGCCCATCGTGGGTCATTGGTCAATTCGTTTTCTCCCCGCCAATCTTTCAGATTAAACGGTGGATTTGCCATGATGTAATCTGCCTTCAAATCCTTGTGCTGATCGTCTGCAAAAGAATCAGCAGCTTTATTTCCCAAATTGGAAGAAATCCCGCGAATGGCGAGATTCATCTTCGCCAGTTTAAAAGTCGTATTGGTCAGTTCCTGACCATAAATGGAAACATCTTTTTTATCGCCCTGATGTTTGTCGATAAATTTGAGTGACTGCACAAACATTCCACCAGAACCGCAACAAGGATCATAAACTTTGCCTTTGTAGGGTTCAATCATTTCGGCAATCAGATTCACAATGGATTTTGGTGTATAGAATTCTCCTTTTCCTTTCCCTTCGGCTATGGCAAACTTGCTCAGAAAATATTCATAAACCCGTCCAACAATATCATGCGATTCATCTTTCAGCGTATCGATATTGTTGATAGTATCTAAGAGAGCCGCAAATTTAGTAGTGTCCAATGCCAGTCTTGAAAAATAATTGTCAGGCAGAGCACCTTCCAAAGATTTGTTGTTTTTTTCAATCGTTTTGAGAGCAGTATCTACTTTCAGCGTGATATCCGGTTGCTTTGCATTTTCAATGATGAAGGACCACCGGGCATTTTCCGAAAGATAGAATACATTTTCCGCCTGATAGAATTCCGGGATTTCCAGAAACTTCTCTTTCCCATCGGCTATTAATTCTTCTCTTCGTTTGATGAACTTATCACTGGCAAACTTCAGGAATATCAAACTCAATACTACATGTTTGTATTCTGACGGTTCTACCGATCCCCTCAATTTATTAGCTGAGTCCCAAAGAATTTCTTCTGTGCTTTTGGTCTGTACTTTTTTTGCCATTTAATTTGTTTGAATTTTTCAAGCTGAAAGGTACAAACTAATGATTAATTTTAAAGAAACAGGTATCGACAAACTATTAACAATTTATAGTGTTGACAGATTTTTAATTGTATGATAAACTAAAGAAAAGAAAATGAGTTCCGAATTTTCTCATCCTTTCGGAGAAAGGCAAGATCGTTTTTGGAAATACCGGGCAAAGCCGTGTATATACAAAGACACATCTTGCAGTTTCAAATTTCAGAGTAGCGAAGTTTTTTACCTTACTTGCCTAAGTCATTGTAAAACAATGTTTAATAGTCTTAATTCTTTAAATTCAAAACCTTGCTTTATTTTTATGAGCTTTGGAATCCGACAAGAACATAGCAGGTTGGTTTATTTTGAACAGGTTAAGTGAAAATTAGCCTATTATAAATTAAAAAGCTTTTGTTTGGGTGAGCTTATCAAATAGAAGCAGGGTGCTTTTTAAAACACCCTGTATTTTTTTGAAACTTGTTTTTGCTTTTGAGAAGAGAATATTTTGAAAAGGTTTAAGCAGAAATTTTAATTCAAATTTATCCCGTCAATGTTGGGACTGTTAATTTTTGAGAAATTTAGAAGTCGTTGTTTTTCTTCTTCCGAAATCGGATTTATCAAAAATGGAAGTGTGTTTTTAATTGAAGTCTTCCAGTTTATTATAGGGCGACCGTTGAAAGATTTCCAATTGTTTGCTTTCCATTCATCGTATTTATTTTTAATTCTCTCCTCCAAATCCGGTTTGTATTTATCCAGACCTTTTACAAATTCAATAAATTCATTCCAATCCGGAATCAATGAGTTCTCTAATTCGATTTCGATTGAATCTTCTTTTTGTAATTTTTTGGGGTTTTGAAGTTTTTCAGTTTCGTTCAATGAATAAACCGCCGGAACTCCATTTCTCAAAATAACCCGGATAAAATCTTGGGTAATCAAAATTTTTCTTGATTGATGAATCGTATTCCTACTGAGTTTTAAAATTGAAGTTAATTCCAGATCACTGAGCTTGAAATCTTTTCCTTTACTCAATGAAAATCTATAAATCAGATAAAAGAATAATGCTGTGGTTGGGCTGCCAAACTGATTTTCTTCGTTTAGCTTCCAAAATCTTTTAATAAGTGTTTTTAAATTCATCTTTTATAATTTTTAAGTTGTTAGTTATCTTCTTATTCCTCTTTTGGGTTGAATTTCTTCTTCAATTTTTTGCAGCTGAATAATAAATTCATTCAAATCTTTAAAGTTGGAATACATATCCCGACAGTCGATGATGTTGTTGTGAATTTCGCCAAACCTTTCAGTCGCCAAATCACCTGCTTTATCATTGTCGAGATAAAGTCCGATTTCAGAATAATCTTTGATAATTTCTTCAGTTCTGTGAACCAAACTGACAGAATTTAAAATCAAATAATCGGAAGGCATTTTTTGGAAAGACTCTTTAATTTTTTCAAAAGAGAGATAATCAAAAAATCCTTCAAAGATTCTCAATGCATCTTTATCATTTCTGATGGTGGTGATGTCCTTTTCTCCCAAACAAAACTTCCCAATGGAATTTCTGATTTCCCATCCGTTGGAATCATTTTTAAAACCCAGTCCGTAAAATTGTTTTCCATTGACTTCATAATAAATTTCATTGATTAAATGTTTTTGGTCGGATACATTTCTTATTTTCAAGTAATTTAAAAGTGAAGGATTAGAAACTTCTTTGATATCCAAAATCAAAGATTCTTTTTTCTTTTCCGAGCAAAAATTATTTTGCTGTTGAAAAGTGAAATCAAATCCTGACAGATATTCTAATGCTTCAGAAACTGAACATTTTTTAATCGCCTGTACGATATTAACATTGTCATACTTTTTTCCGGTCCCAAAATCAAAAGCTTTGTTTTTCACAAAGTCCACATGAAAACTTGGTGTTTTTTCTTCTCTGTCTATGGCGAAGTAAAAAGCTGCCTTATGATTTTCTTTGCTCGGAAAAAGAGAAAAGCTTTCCAGGACTTCCCGGATAGGTATTTGATTGGCTTGTTTACAATTCATTTTTTCTTTTTTTTTAAGTGGTTTAACTTCTAGGTAACTTCAGGTAAGTGAATTCTTTTGCTCTTACCTTTTGTATATTATTGAACTTCTTGGTTTTAGGTGAGAAGGTAAGACAGGTAAGTGATTTATAGTCTTTTCTCTTTTATCAGATACCCATAAACCTGTCTTTTCGGGTGTTTGACCCGCTTGAACTTTAGACTGGTCAAAGCTTTTCCAACCCTTACGATGCTTGGGTTAATTGCAACATCTACTTTTATTTGCAGTTTTACTTCTGTTGCGGTCATAAATCCATCATGGATATCGTTCGAATCAATATAGGATTCCCGGATTATTTCTTCCTCTTCTGAAAGCTGTCGAAAAGCCTGGTTCCGTTCTTCATTTTCTTTCAACTCCTCCGGTGTCATTTCAGCTTTATAATCTTTATCATTATAAGCGAGATGATAAGCCTGTGCCCAGACCTGATCTATGTCCACTTTCTTTGAATACTCAAAATCTATTTCTTTGATTTCATAAACCAACCATCGAACACTTCCGGTTGAGTCAGTCAAAAAATCTGTTCTGTTGGTAGATGCTACAAAGGAGCAAATTCGTTCCATTCGCTCCGCCTTTCTTCCGTAGGGGAGACGCATATTAACTGAGTCTTTGGAAATATAGGCTTTGAGTGTGTTGGCATCCGCTTTTGAAAAAGAAGCAAATTCATCGGCATTAGCTATAAAATTCTTACAGATTGCAATCACGCCATCCTTATCGGTTGAAACATTCTCTGTATAATATTCTCTTAATTCATTCGGACAGAGAAACCTTAATAAAGTGGTCTTTCCTGTATTTTGCTTGGGACTAACCAATACCAAACATTGTTTGTTGACATATCCCGGTATTAAAGCACATCTAATTGCCCGGACCAACCATTTCTCCAATTGAATTCTCAAAGAATCATTATCGCTGGTTTTCAGGAAACCTAAAAAATAGCTGATATGATCGTTTCCATCCCAGATAATGTTTTGAAAATAATCATCGATGGGATCATATTTTAAAACATAATTACTTTTAACCAATATTTCTAAATTTTTAATACTGATAGAAATTTCAGCCTGCATTAATTCTATAAATAAGGAATTGAGATTGAGTTCTTTCCATTCAAATTCTTTCCGGAGTTTTATTTCATAAGACAAGGCAATTTCATTGAATCTGATTTCATACTTACCATCCAAATAATTCATCGTTTTATCAAAAATTGTATTCGTTTCTTTTCCAATCGAATACATTTGTATTTCGCTTTTGTTGTTGATTGTCATTTTGATTAGATTATTCTTTAGGTTATCAAAACAAAAACATATATTTGCCCTGATAACCAGTGGTTATTATTGAAAAAAATAGAAGCGTAACCGGGACGGGTTACGCTTTTTTATTATCAAACTTTTTCAAAAGTTCCAAAGCTTTATCTACTTCGACCATAATGGTTCTGCCATATTGAATGATGGCATCGTCAAGAATTCCTGACTTTTTCACACGGTTGGCAGTTGCAATACTGCAATTCATCAGATTAGCAATTCCGCGAATTCCATACACATATTTATCGGTAGAAGTAACAGTGGAATTTGATTCGGATAATTGTTCATTTTTCTCATCCTCTTTATTTATTAAGGATAAAAATTCCTGACCTGTCATTTGCCAGATTGGTTTGTTTAATAATTCTTCCATGTTTTTGATTTTTAGAGTTAAACATTTGCTTTCAAACACATTACAAAGCAATGTTAAACTCGTATCAAAATCGAATGGGTGAAAATGTATTTCTAAAATAATTTATTTGAAACAAATTGACAGTCAGGTTGTTATATTGCAAACTTTAAACAACGAAAATGGGGGTTCGTTTTTATGCCTAAAAAAGAGACTTAAATGTGATTTCGAAGGCTCAAATCAGATAAAAGGGTAGGGGATTATAGATTCTTTGAAACTCTTTGAATGATAATATCAATCATGTGGTTTGTTTTTTAATATATTTGTTTAGATGGAGCAATCAATATTTATTTTTAAGGTGAACAATAATATTTTACTTTTGAAAAATTTCTGAATTAGTATAGAAAAGGAAGTTACATGAACGCCATACAGAAAATCAAAAAAGAGACACTTTAAATTCTTAAAATTATGAAAAAACTAATCTCGCTATTTTGTGTTTTTTTAATTTCAGGTTTTGTCTTTTCACAAAACTTAAGTTTATCTCAGATACTTTCTGTTAGAAAGATGAACTTAGCTGAAGCTGAAGAATATTTAACTCAAAAGGGCTGGAAGTTTTTTGAAGCTAAAGAAAAGAGAGAAGGAGAATTAGTAGTGGCAACTTTTGCATATAATGTAGGGATGTATGATAATAAAGCTGAATCGTTTTTGGGCTTGTTCTATTATAAATTTCCTGAGATTGAAAATCTTTTAAGGATTCAAGTTCATAAAGAGTCAAAATATCTTGAGTACTTAAATCAAATTAAATCGTGGGGAGGGAGAGTTTTAAAATCTTATGTTGAGGATGATTCAATAGTAAAAGTATATCAAGGATCAACGATGACCTATGTAATATATACCTCTACATCTGAAGATGATTTTTATAGTAAAAGCACAGTCTATCAGTTTTTGATTATGACCAATGAATCATACGAAAATTCCGGACAGTAAATAAATGAATTTTCAATTGACCACTAAAAGAGATAATCAAATCAATTTTCATATGAAATCTTTTCAAGAATATTATCAATCAACAAATGTTTATCTTTTTTATAAACATCATCGGTAACATTTTTCTTTTTCGGATAATCCTTGATCTCAAAATTCTTAACCATTTCAACTTCCCAGGAATTACGCATATTAGCCTTTATAAAATCTTTTAATTTGAATATTGCATAAGCAATGTATTTATCAGTTTTAGGCTGTTTCATTAATTTAAATTCACTTAAACAGGATATCTGATTTCGAAATTCAACAATATCGATGGACTGAATTAACTCTGCTTTTAAAAACACTTCATAGGCTTTAGAAATATAAATATCGTCGATAAACACATTTTGTTTTTCCTGTGATTTAACAACTTCGGGCTTTTCGTACAATTCACTTAAATTTATCAAAGAAGATTTAATTTCAGAAAGTCGTTTATGAAATTTCTCAAAAGTCACATCATAAATCCAAAAATCCCCTTCCAGTGATTTATTTTGTTGATTTAGAAGATCCCGATATTTTTCACTTTCGTATTTATATTCTTTATCAGCAATTTCCAGGTTGGATTCAATAATTTTTAATTCTATACTGTCCTCCTCAAATTTATAAACTCCTGATTCGATTTGACTTGTCCATTCCTTTTTGACATCAGAGGCTTCATCTAATCGTCTTTTTTGTTGCCTAATGGAAGATTCAAAGAATTTTGATTCTCTGCCTACTAATTTATCCGGGTCAAAAGAAGCAATGATTTCATTTTTACTGTCGTATAATTTTATTATTTTCTCAATTAAAATAACAGAATCAGAAATGCAGTTTTTGTTATTATTCAGATTTTTATAAAAATTCAAAGAAATATTAGCAGGATTCATTTCCAAAAGACTTTTCATAGTATTCAGAAAATCTTTGTTAATGTAGGAATCGTCATTTAAGCTTTGGAATTTATTATGAATTTCAAAAAGCTTCAATAAAAATTCATCAGTAGCCATAATTAAAAGTTTAGTTTTTGCATTTCTATTTCCTTTGTTTTCCCTGAAATATCGATATAAGGTTTCATTGATTTATAATCGCTATGACCGGTCCATTTCATAATAACCTGTACCGGAATTCCTTTTGCGATACAAAGACAAATAAAACTCCGTCTTCCAATATGGGTGCTCATGTGCTCGTACTTAGGTTTTGAGATGTCGTGTCGTTTATTTCCAATAAAATAGGTTTCATTGACAGCTTCGTCAATTTCTGCCAATTCACCAAGTTCCTTTAAGTACTCATTCATTCTTTGATTTGAAATAACAGGAAGAGCCTTATCTTCGTTAAATGGAATGTCTTTGTATTTATCTAAAATTTCTTTGGTAGTTGAATTCAATTCAATGATCAAACTATCATTGGTTTTCTGGGTCGTAACTTCAAATTTGCCATTTTTTATGTCAGACCTTTTCAATTTATAAACATCAGAATAGCGAAGTCCGCTGTAACAAAGAAAAAGTAAAACATCCCGTACTCTTTCGAGATAGTTTTTTGTAGGTGGTAGTTTAGTCTCTTTAATTTTTAAAATCTCTTCTTCCGTTAAGAAAATAATTTTTTTAGATGCTTTTTTGAGCTTCGGTTTGTAAGTTTTAAACGCCTCGTTATCGGTGTAATTATTATTCAATGCATACCGTAGAAAATAAAGAATAAACTTATAATATTTCTTTGTAGTAGAATTCTTTAACTTTAATTCCTTAATAAAATAGCTAAGTATATCACCTAATCCTTCGTGAGTCAAATCATCGAATTCAAGTTTTGGATTAAATGAATAAAGATGATTTCTAAGCGCATTAAATTTCTTGTGAGTATTAATTGTCCAGCTGTTTTCTCTACCGGTATTTGAAAAGAATATTTCCATCACTTCAAAAAATGAGGGTTTATCTTCTGTGTGTTCGGGTTCTGCTTTTTTGATTCTTTCGGGATTGTATGTTTCCAGGATCCTACGAAACTCTTCTTTAACTTCATTGATAGTCGGAACATAATCATCGGAAACACATTTGAGAAAGAATTTATTTAAGTCACTTTCATAATTAGCCAAAGCAATATTGATTTCATTTGCGCTTTGACCGGAGCTGCTTCGACTGTTATCAATCATTTTTGATTTCTGATAATCCCAGTCCTTGAGATTAATCCTAAATCCACTGAATATTTCAACTCTTTGGCCGTTGACAGAAATGCGAAACCGAAGAGGTGCATTCTCAGAAATCAGTACTCCTTTATTCTTTCTTTTTTCCGGAACAATAATAATTTTTCTTTTTAGGTTCATGCTTTAAAATTCTCAAAAAAAGTTACACCCAGAATTACACCCAAAATTACACCCAAGAATTGAGATAGCCAACGATATTTTATGAATTTTTCAAAACGCCAAAAAACTTATAACACTGATTAATAATAAGATAGATATTTTATGATAGAATATGAAAGTATGGATTCACTTCCCTGCGGGTCTACAAGGAACATTGAAAGTCAGCGAGTTACGCAAAAGCGGGACTAAAAGCGGGACTAAATGTAAAAAAGGCATAGTTTTTTAAGACTGTGCCTTTTGTTTTTCCGGACATTTTCAAAATAAATTATTGCTTCTAAAAACCTTTCATTCTAACTCGAAGAATGAATAAAGCCATTCTGTTTTTCTTTTGCAAAGGTGTCAAAAATCAGATGCCTTGTAAAAAAATGAAATTGGGTATTCCGGAGGAAGCCTTCCACAATTTCATTTACAGCTTCGCTTTTTACCGACCCTTGATTTTTTTTATACATAGAGCACGAAAAACGCCTGTTGCTTTATACGAATCTAAAAATTTAAAATGATGAAATAAACAATTGAAAGCATCCTTTTAAATTATTTAAACTGTAATTCCGGCGTAACTTTTTCGTAACATCCACAATTGACATTTGCACTGAAAATAAAAATATAAGTTTTCTATGCAAAAAATAAAAAGGCAAAAGAAATTATCAATTAAACAGACAATGGTTTTTCTGGCTTTGCTGGCAAGTTTTTCCTCTCCTGTATTTGGACAGGACGGAACCATCAAAGGTCTGATTTCGGATGCACAGTCCGGTGAACCACTCTTTGGGGTGACTGTAATCGTTGAAGATATTTTTTATGAAGAAATGACCGATGAAAACGGTGAATTTATTATTCCAAATGTGCCTGTTGGGACTTATACCGTTTCGACTTCCCATTATTCTTATGAAACCATCACTCAGGAAGGAGTTGTGGTCAAAGCAGATGAAACTGTGAATCTTGACCTGAAATTAGATGCGGAAGGAATTGGATTGGAAGCAGCCGAAATTGTGGTGAAAATCAACCGTGAGTCAGAAACTGCTTTGTTATTGGATCAACGAAAATCTTTAGTGGCGAGCCAAAGTATCGGTGCACAGGAATTATCGCGCAAGGGCGTGGGCGATGCCGAAGCTGCGGTGGCCAAAGTCTCGGGCGTAACCAAACAGGACGGTGTGAAAAATGTGTTTATCAGGGGTTTGGGTGACCGTTACAATCTTACCCTCCTCAATGGGTTACCGATTCCTTCAGAAGATCCTGAATACAAGAATATTGCATTGAGCTTTTTTGGAACCGATGTGATACAGCATATTGGTGTAAACAAGGTTTTTGCGGCCGAAAATACGGGTGACGCTGCCGGTGCCGTCATTGACATTACTTCAAAAGAACTCTTTGGCAGTTCAGCATTTGGTTTGGATGTTTCCTACGGATGGAATACCAATCTCAACGGCATAGATTTTTTACGGGCCGATGGCAGCAATTCATTTGGTTTTGTCAAAACAGACCGTCCGGCTTCCGGAAAATTTGATTTTGTCAATCAGCTTGACCCTTCAACCGTTAATTTTCCATTTAATCAGAGTTTTAAACTTTCGGGTGGAAAAAAGTTCAATATCGGCAACAATCCACTGTCATTCTTTATCGTAGCAAATCATTCATCCGATTATTCCTATACAGAAGAAATCGTTCGGAACATGAATACCGCCGGAGTTATTTACCAGGATCAGACCGGAAAAAAATATTCCGAAGAAATCAGTCAACTGGTATTTGGGAATCTGAATTACGGTTTTGGCAATAAAAATTCGATGGCCTATAACTTTATGTTGCTTCATGCAAATGAACAATATGTGGGTGAATTCAAAGGGAAACATTCCGAAAAACACCAGGACGGCGATCAGGATATGGGCTATCTGAGAAGACAGCAAATCAACGATAATTTATTGTTGACCCATCAGTTACTGACCAAATGGTCATTGACCGGGAATATGGATTTGAAGCTCAACGGTTCCTACAATTCCATCAAAGGACTTGAACCGGATCGGCGCGAAAATTATCTTTCCAAAAAAAGCGACGGCAGCTATGGACTAACCGGGAGCAACCGTCAGAAAAGATTTTTTTCGGAATTAAACGAAAACAATTACAATGCACAGTTGTTACTGGATTATAAACTGAAAGATGCGACCGAAAGCGGCCGTTCCAAAATCTCAGTTGGTTACAATGCGTATTTGTCCGAAAATGATTTTGAAGCGGTGGAATATGTTTTTTCTGCCATTCCGGGTTCGTATTCGATTGATTCTATTTGGCTGGATGAATTGTACAATCAGCAAAATTATGAATTGGGGTTGTTCAGCATGACCGAAGGAAATCCAAACAGTTACAGTGTAAACAAAAACATTCAGTCGGCTTTTTCTGAGATTACTTATCAGTTTTCAAAAAGATTCTCGGCCAATGTCGGATTCAGATTTGAAAAAGTGGATTTGAAAGTTGAATACGATGTGCCGGGTCGGTCAGACAAAAGCAACCGGATTGAGAAATCATATTATTTGCCAAGTTTGAATCTGAAATATGATTTGAACGACAAAAATGCGTTGAGATTCGGAGCGGCCAAAACCTATACCCTGCCGCAATCCAAGGAAATTTCGCCTTATCAGTATGTGAATATCGGCTTTGCGAGTGAAGGAAACCCAAATCTGAAACCTTCTGACAATTACAACTTTGACCTGAAATGGGATTTCTATCTGAGCAATGCCGAATTGCTTTCTGCCGGTGTTTTTTACAAAAGAATTGAAAACCCGATTGGCCGTGTGGACAAAGGGAATTCTGCCGGATTGCTCACTTATGACAATATAAGCAAGCGTGCGAATGTAATCGGTGCTGAACTGGAATTGCGTAAAAACATTTACAATCGTGAAAATGAAAACAGTTCTCAACACAAACTTTCTTTCGGAATAAATGCTTCGGTTTTGTACACCGATTTGCTGCTGAAATTAGAAAATACACACGAGAGAAATTCAGGTTTGGAAGGTGCTGCACCATTTATTCTGAATTCGGATTTGACCTATTATTATTCAAATCAAAAAAATAACCTGACCGCTTCTATGGTATTTAACTATTTCAGCGACAGAATTTACACCAACGGAACTTTGGGATTTGAAGACATTATAGAAGAAGGTGTTCCCACACTGGATTTTGTTTCATCCTTTAGTTTCAACAAAAAACTCAGTCTGAAATTCAAAGCTTCCAATCTGTTGAACCCTGATTTTAGTTTAACGAGAGAAAATACTGTAACCAATGAAAAAATCCTGTTGAACCAATACAAGAAAGGTATCAACCTGAGTCTGGGTATCGGTTTGAATTTATAACAAATTAAAAATCAACAATAAAAATTCTTTAAAAAATGAAAAAAATGAAAAATTTTATGAAATTGGCAAGTTTTGCAATGTTGTTTGCAACAGCCACTTTGACTTCGTGTAACAGTGATGACGAAGGAAACAATCCTGTACCTGTGAGTGAAAGCGAATTGGTGGGAAGCATTGATGGCTCCAGAACTTTGGATGCTTCGGTTACTTACACCATCACCGGTCCTGTAATCGTGGAAGATGGTGGCGTATTGAACATACCTGCGGGTACGATGATCAGGGCAAAAAAAGGATTTAACAACTATATTCTTGTTTTGCAAGGCGGTAAAATCAATGTAAACGGTACGGCCTCCAGTCCTGTAACTATGACAGCCGACATTGACAACGCTGAACCCGGACACTGGGGCGGTTTGATTATCAACGGCCGTGCGCCGCTTTCCGGCGGAACCATTGGAAGTACTGAAATCAGTTCTGCATATCAGTATGGAGGAAGCAATCCGAATGACAATTCAGGTTCAATTACTTATTTAACCCTGGCTTATACAGGTGCTCGTTCAAGTGCAGATGTTGAACACAATGGTTTGACGCTAAACGGAGTAGGAAACGGAACGGTGATAGAAAACATTTACATTCCATACGGAGCTGATGATGGTGTAGAGTTTTTTGGCGGAACCGTAAATGTAAAAAATCTTTTGGTCGTGGACAGCGATGATGATATGTTTGACTTTACCCAAGGCTATCGCGGAACTTTGGAAAATGCTTATGGAATCTGGCAAAACGGCTATACAAGTACCGAATCGGATCCGAGAGGGATTGAGGCCGACGGAAATTTGGACGGCAACTTCCCCGACCAGGACGGTCAGTCGGATTTTGTTGTGAAAAATATAACATTCGATCTCAGATTAGCTGCTGCAACCGATGGAGATACACAAAATGTAACCAACAAAATGCAGGATGTCATCAAAATCAGAAGAGGTGCGAAAGCCGTCATCACCAATGCTTTGGTGAAAGGAAGCGGAACGGTCATTGACCTGATCGACTTTACCGATGGAAAAGGAACCGGCAATCCAACTTCTGCCATCAACCTGAGCAGTACCTTAAACGCATCTCAAATTCTTGGCAAACAAATCAATCCGAATGAAGGTTTTGAAGGTGCCAAAATTGAATCAGGAAACACAGGTTGTGCGACTTCCATTTTTGCCTGGACGAATTATTCTTTCTAAAGAATTTCTTATGTAATTCTATTAATGTGTGTTAATTTATTATTTGAATTAATTAAGCCGGTGGAAATTCTTTTCATCGGTTTTTTAATTCGAATATTATCAAGTTAACTGAATTTGATTTGGATGCTTCTTCTTCAAATCTTAAATTTCTTGTAACCGTTTCGTAACATTCCATCCTGACTTTTGCGCTTTCAAATAATTGATAAGCCTGATGGTTGTAAAAACAAAAAGACAGATCAATAAGCTATTGTTAATCTGTGGATTAGTATTCTTTAATTTCACTCAAATTCATGCACAGGAATCGGATTCAATCCGTTTGAAACGATTGGAAGATAAAGTAAGTAAATTAGAAATTCTAAATGGATTAAAAATTTCAGGATATTTTCAAGGGCAATTTCAATACGGACAGGAAAATGCTACTTTGAAAGTGGGTGCTCCCAACACCGATGTTTCCGAAGATTTTAACCGTATGGGTATTCGCAGAGGCCGGCTGAAATTCACCTATGAAAAGAGTTTTGCCACTGCTGTTTTCCAAATTGACATGACCGAAAAAGGCTTTGGAATTAAAGATGTCTATCTCCAAGTCAAGGATTCCGAATGGAGTGCAAGTTCACTTAAAATCGGAGTTTTTAGCCGGCCGTTTGGCTATGAGATTGAGCGGTCGTCATCTTTGAGAGAATCTCCTGAACGGGCAATGGTTACCACTACCCTATTCCCGGAAGAAAGAGATTTGGGTGCAATGATGACCCTTCAGGCAAAAAAATCATCACCCTGGCATTTCCTGAAATTGGATGCTGGATTATTTGCAGGAAATGGTATCAAATCAGATATTAAAAACAAAAAGGATCTTATTAGTCATTTATCGGCCAATAAAACCATTAAAGAAAGAATTCAGCTGAGTGGCGGAATATCTTATTACCGGGGAACAGTTTATCAGGGTTCAGAAAACAGATATATATTTTCCGGTAATGCGTTTATACTCAATAGCAATCCCGCCAATATCGGAAAATTTGCCAAAAGAGAATATTTCGGAGTAGATGCACAGTTTGGAATTACTGGCAATCTCGGGCTGACTTCATTATCAGGTGAGTTTATCACTGGAACTCAACCGGGTGAAAAAGATGGAAGTAAAAGTCCGAACAGTGCAAGCGTAGGCAATTCCGATATGTATATCCGCAATTTTAATGGAGGCTACTTTTCTTTTGTTCAGGATTTTGGGAAGGTTCCACTCTCAACGGTACTTAAATACGATTGGTATGATCCCAACACCAAAATCTCAAAAGATGATATTGGACTTAATCAAACCGGAAAAGGCGATATCGCTTATCAGACAATTGGTTTCGGATTGCTTTGGAAAATTAACGATGTTCTGAGAATGACAACCTATTACGATTTGGTGAAAAACGAAACTTCAGGAAATCTTACCGGATATGAAAAAGATCTCAAAGACGATGTTTTTACACTTCGACTTCAATATAAGTTCTAAAAACCGTAACCAAATTGTAACCAAACCTAAAAAAGGCCTTAACAAGCTAAGCGCACCTTTGCATCAAATAATGAAAAAAAGAAAAAAGATGAAAAAATACATTTTATTACTATTGACCGGAATATCCTTGCTATCATGCAATTCCAAAAGCGAAGAAACAAATTCCATAGGCATTGAGACAAAAACAAAAGTTGAAACTGTCCAAATAAAAGGTTCTGAAACTGTTTTACCTTTAACCCAAAAGGCGGTGGAAGAATTTGCAAACGTGGATTCCCAACTGAAATTAATTGTCACGGGTGGTGGCAGCGGTGTCGGAATAGCGGCTTTGCTAAATAATACGACAGACATTGCACAAACCTCCAGAGCCATCAAATTTAGCGAAAAACAAAAAATCGAAGCGGGCGGAAATACTGTCAAAGAAATCATTGTAGCTTATGATGCCTTAGCGATTATCGTCCATCCGGAAAACAAAGTTTCCAACCTTACGAGAGAGCAATTGGAAGATATTTTCACAGGAAAAATCACAAATTGGAAAGAAGTAGGTGGTGAAGATTTGAAAATTATACCCTACGCCCGCGAAACTTCATCCGGGACTTATGAGTTCTTTAAAGAAAGTGTTTTGCTGAACAAAAACTATCTGTCCGGTATTATGAGTATGCCTGCCAACGGAGCGATTATTCAGTCCATCAAACAAACCAAAGGTGCAATTGCTTATGTGGGATTGGCTTATCTCAACAAAGATGTGAAAGCTGTACATGTTTCTTATGACGGTGGAAAAACATTTATAGAACCTTCTTTTGCCAATGCAAAAAACAAAACCTATCCAGTTGTCAGACCATTGTTTTACTACTATCTCGGCAACTCTGAATCCAAAGTAAAACCGTTTATTGACTTCCTTCTTTCTCCTACCGGGCAGGAAATTGTGGACGAAGTGGGTTATGTGGATTTAAGATAATTTTTTCAAAAACAATTTCAAAAAACAGAGATGTTTCGAAAACTTTCAAATCGGATTATCAAACAACTATTGACTTTTAGCGGTGCAGTTACGGGTATCGCTATTCTGTTTATCTCTTTTTTCCTTTTTAAAGAAGGTGCAGGACTTTTTAAGGCTTCAACCATCGAAAAAGGATATGTTTTGGTTGTTCATTCGGCAAATCATGTTGGTAAATTAAGTTCTCATCAAATTAAAGAAATTTTTGATGCTGAAATTGCAAACTGGAAAGCTGTTGGTGGAAAAGATCAGGAAATCCGAATTTTTAGAATCGACGATATTTTTAATGAATATTCCAAAACAGAAATCGGTGAGAACTACGAACATCTTTCCGAAAAATTGGCGGAGGTAATCCAAAAGAACGAAGGCATCATTGCCTTTCTTCCTCATCAATACGCTCCGATTAACAGTCCAAGCGTGAAAGAATTACCGGCAGGAAACATCTCGGTTTCGGATTATTTTCTCGGAAAAGAGTATTTACCAACCGCAACACCGGCTCCGCTGTTTGGCGTATTGCCATTGCTATTCGGAACACTTCTGGTCAGCATCATGGCAATTGCATTGGCTTTGCCATTGGGCTTGGGTGTTGCCATTTATATGTCCGAATTAGCAGACGAGCGGATTCGGAAATTTTTAAAACCCGTCATCGAATTATTAGCAGGAATTCCATCCGTAGTCTATGGTTTCTTCGGATTGGTGGTATTGGCGCCGATTGTACAGAAAACATTTCATTTATCCGTTGGAGAAACGGCATTGACCGGAAGTATAATTTTAGCCATCATGGCATTGCCAACGATTATTTCGGTAGCGGAAGATGCCATGAGAAACACGCCACGAGCCATGCGGGAAGCGAGTTTAGCTCTGGGTGCAACTCAATGGCAAACGATTTACAAAGTCGTCATTCCTTATGCAAAATCGGGCATTTCCGCAGCGGTGGTCTTGGGTATGGGTCGGGCTATCGGTGAAACCATGGCGGTGTTGATGGTAACAGGAAATGCGGCAGTAATACCTACTTCGATTTTCAATTCCGTCAGAACCATTCCTGCAACGATAGCAGCAGAATTAGGCGAAGCACCCGCAGGTGAAGCCCATTATCAGGCTTTGTTTTTATTGGGATGTATTTTGTTTCTGATCACAATGATGATTTCCGTTGCGGCAGAAATGATTTCGAAGAAGAAAAATTTTAAACCGGTTTAAAAATGAATAAAAAAATAAAACAACAAATTGCATTTTGGGTTTTTCGCTTGTTCAGCGTGTTGATTGTCGGGATTTTATTAAGCATTCTCGGGTTTATAATTTTCAACGGAATTCAGGTTATCAATTGGGAATTTCTAACGACTGCACCGAGAGAAGGAATGACAGCCGGAGGGATTTTTCCTGCGATCGTGGGAACATTTTATTTAGTGATTGGTAGTTTGATTTTTGCAGTTCCGCTCGGGGTAATGTCTGCTATTTACACCATCGAATATGCAGGGAACGGCAAAGTCGTTCGCTTTATTCGAATGATGACCAATAACTTGGCAAGTATCCCGTCCATTGTATTTGGATTGTTTGGAATGGCATTGTTTGTCAATAAATTAGGCTTTGGCGATTCTATTCTGGCAGGTTCATTGACTTTGGGATTATTGACCTTACCCATTATTATCAGAACATCGGAAGAAGCATTAAAAGCCGTTCCTGAATCGTACCGAAGTGGCAGTTATGCTTTAGGAGCGAGCAAATTAATGACCATCAGAAAGGTCGTTTTACCGAGTGCGATGCCCAATATCTTAACTGGAATTATTCTTTCCGTGGGTAGAGTTTCGGGAGAAACTGCACCGATTCTGTTTACGGTGGCTGCTTATTTTCTGCCCAATCTTCCCGACAGCATTTTTAGTCAGGCAATGGCTCTGCCCTATCATTTGTATGTATTGGCGACCAGCGGAACGGACATTGAAGCGTCCCGTCCCATGGCGTACGGAACCGCATTGGTATTGATTGTAATTGTGCTTTTCTTCAATTTATCGGCAACGATTTTACGACAACGAATGAATAAAAAATTGAGACATAATTAAACCAAATTGAAAATGATTGAAACAAAAAATATAAACTTTTACTACGGCAATTTCCACGCACTGAAAAACATCAGCATGAAAATGGAAACCAATACCGTAACTGCATTTATCGGCCCGTCCGGTTGTGGGAAATCGACATTTTTGAGATTATTCAACCGAATGAATGACCTGATTGATGATACAAAATTGGAAGGAGAATGTTTGATAGGCGGGAAAAATATTTATCACAAATCGATTGATGTAGATGCACTGAGAAAAAATGTCGGAATGGTCTTTCAAAAACCAAATCCGTTTCCCAAAACCATCTTTGAGAATGTCGCTTATGGATTAAGGGTAAATGGGGTGAACGACAAAAAGAAAATCGCCCAAAGAGTAGAAGAATCGCTTATTGCGTCTGCTTTGTGGGATGAAGTAAAGGATAAACTTCACAAATCTGCTTTTGAATTATCGGGCGGACAACAGCAACGATTGTGCATTGCAAGAGCCCTGGCGATCGCACCGACCGTTTTGCTGATGGATGAACCTGCATCGGCATTGGATCCCATTTCAACTTCAAAAATCGAAGAGTTAATTCATCAATTGAAAAAAGAGTACACCATCGTCATCGTTACGCACAATATGCAACAGGCAGCAAGGGTTAGCGACAAAACAGGATTTTTTATGTTGGGGGAATTGATAGAATACAGCGATACCAAAAAGATGTTCCTGAACCCCGACAAAGAAACCACTCAAAACTATATAACAGGAAGGTTTGGGTAAAACTAAAAGTGAAAAATGAAAAGTGAAAAATGATGAAGGAAAAAACTTAGAGCATTCGTGTCTTCGTGCCTTTGTGGCAATTAAAAAAATAAAAAAATATGAAAAAAAGAAAAAGAATCGCATTGGTTGCACATGACAACTGTAAACAAAAACTACTCGAATGGGTAGAACTTCATTGGGAAATATTTGCCCGGGAAGACTTGATTTGTACAGGAACAACAGGTCAGTTAGTAGAGAAAAAACTAAACGAATGTATGGAGCAAAATGCAAAAGAATTTCCAATACATATTACCAAATTGAAATCGGGACCTTTAGGCGGAGACCAGCAATTGGGAGCCATGATTTGTAATGGCAAAGTGGATGTTTTGATTTTCTTTTGGGACGCCATGGAACCACAACCACACGATGTGGACATCAAAGCATTATTGCGGATAGCAACTTTGTACAATATCGTTTATGCTTGTTCTCGTTCTACGGCTGATTTCATCATTACATCTCCTTTGTTTGATGAAAATTACAATTCCGTACTTTCCGAACAAATCGATCAATACCAAAACAGAGTATTGTTATAGAACAGAATTTCTAAAAAACAAAAAAACTTTGTGCCTTCGTGTCTTCGTGGCAAACAAAAAATAAAAAAATATGAAACAAAACGAAATAGAAATCCAATTTCTAAAAGATGAAATCAACGAAATGTGGCGTTTGGTTATTTCTCAGGTAGAAAAAGCCAAAAAATCTTTGCTAAACAACGATGTTGAGCTGGCTTTGGAAATTATCAGTTTGGAAAAAAGAGTGGATGCTTTTGAATTGAAAATCGACAGCAACTGCGAACATTATATTGCGTTATATAGTCCGGTGGCCATTGATTTGCGCATGGTTTTATCCATTATGAAAATCAGTATCACTTTGGAACGAATTGCAGATTACGCAGCCGGAATTGCCCGGTATGTCGTGGAAAGAGATTGTCATGCATTTACATCCAAAATGAAAGAAGTTTTGGAACTGGAAAAAATGTTTGATGTTTTACTGAATATGCTGACCGACAGTTTGGTTTCTTTAAATTCAGAAAACGCCAAAAATGCAGGTAAAATCCTGGCAAAAGACAAAGAAGTAAATGAAATTTATGTCAATGCTTTCAACCTGCTTTCCGACCACTTAAGCAAAGAAAGTGCCGATGTAAGATGTGTATTGGAAATGATGATGTTGATACGGAAAATGGAACGAATTGGCGACCATTGCAAAAATATCGTAGAAGAAATCGCTTTCTTTATTGAAGCAAAAGTATTGAAACATAAAGGCAAAAAAGAGTAATAACAGAAAGGTTTTTATCTTTGTGTTGAGAAATCGGATGATATGAGCGAACGCATTTTAATCGTAGATGATGACAACAGCATTTCAGAAATTTTAGAGTTTAATCTGAAAAATGAAGGTTATGAAGTAGATACTGCTGTTTCTGCCGAAGAAGGATTGAAAAAATCGCTTCATGAATTTGATTTGATTTTATTAGATGTGATGATGGGCGGAATGTCCGGCTATAAAATGGCAGAAAAAATCAGAAAAAACGGAGTTTTGATTCCAATCATTTTTTTGACTGCAAAAGACACCGAAAACGATATGCTCACCGGATTTTCTGTCGGTGGCGATGATTATATTTCCAAACCATTTTCTATCAAAGAAGTAATTGCGAGAGTGAAAGCGGTATTGAATAGGGCAGAAAAACAAGGAATATCTTCTGCACAAGATGAAAAACTGATTTTTGGTAATCTCGTTCTGGACTTTAATTTGAAAGAATTATTCATTGATGAACAAAGAATAAAGTTAACAAAAACGGAATTTGAAATCATAGGATTGCTCGCCAAAAACCCCAACCGAATGTTTTCAAGAGAAAGTATTATCGATAAGTTATGGAGTGAAACGCCCTATATCACAGAACGAACGGTAGATGTACATATTACCCGACTAAGAAAAAAAATGGGAAGCTATGCTACTGCAATTTCCAATAAAATGGGTTATGGCTACTGGTTTAATGTGGATGCTTTTTAATTAAATTAGCCACAAAGAAACCCTTTGTGTCTTCGTGGCAAAAAAAAAATAAAACATGGAATACAAAAAACTTTCAGATGAAGAGGAGGAAATCGGCAGAGCCATTGTAAATTCAGCTTACAAAGTTCATAAAGAGCTCGGGCCGGGTTTATTGGAAAAAATTTACGAGGTTTGTATGGCTTATGAATTGAGAAAAGCCGGATATGAAGTTAAGCGTCAGATAGATATCCCTATCGTCTATGACAATATGAAATTTGATGAAGGATTAAGATTAGATTTGCTGGTCAATGACAAAGTAATCTGTGAATTAAAAGCGGTTGATTTAGTAAATCCTGTATGGGAAGCTCAAATAATCAGTCATTTAAAACTCACCAAATTAAACTTAGGATATATCATCAATTTCAATGTCCCGCTGATTAAAAATGGAATTAGAAGATTTAGAAATTAAAATTAAAATAGCTGCAAAGGCACAAAGACACAAAGACACAAAGAAACCTTAGTGGCAAAAATAAAAATATGAAATTAAGCTACCGACAGAAACTGTTTTTATACTTCGGGTTGTTATTTACGCTCTTTACGATTGGTATCATCATATTTAATCAAATCCGGGAAAGAAATGACAAAACCCTGGCACTGGAGGAAAAGTTGGAAGCTTATACGGATATTATCCAATCCGGTTTGTCCGAAAGTCAGGACAGTTTAGATTTAACAATTATTCGGTTACAAAAATTATTGCCCAAAGACCTTAGAATCACCATCATAAATAAAGCAGGTCAGGTTCTGTATGACAACTCAATTGAGGATTTCACACATCTTACCAATCATAAAAACAGACCGGAAATAGCAAAAGCACAACAAATCGGAAAAGGCTCGGACATTCGCCTGTCTAATTCAAACCAACAGAAATATCTCTATTTTGCAAAAGCTGCCGATAATAAATTCATCAGGGTAGCCTTGCCTTATAATATTCAACTGCAACAAATTTTAAAGCCAGACAACATTTCGCTCTATTTTATGATTTTGTTTTTTGGAATTTTTCTTTACTTCATTCACATTACGACCAAAAGATTCGGAAACACCATCAAACAATTGCGTGATTATGTTTTAAATTCGGATAAAATGAATCTTGCTCAACTGAATTTCTCCAATGACGAATTAGGGGAAATTAGCAGCAAAATAGCCGACAATTATCATCAGCTCAAGGAAAGTCAAGAAGCAATCTTGTTGGAAAAACAAAAACTTTTGCAACATATCCATGTTTTGGAAGAAGGAATCTGCTTTTTATCGCCCGATCAAAAGGTGGAATTTTATAATGGCTTGTTTATCCAATATTTGAATACCATTTCAAACGAAACTACCAGCGATGCGTCCATTATTCTAAAAGATGATAATTTCAAAGAATTACAACAATTTTTGACACAAAAGGAAAAACCTTATTTTGAAAAAACAATCAGCAAACAGGGAAAAGTGTTTTCCGTCAGAGCCAATATTTTTGAAGATGAAAGTTTTGAAATCATCCTCAGTGACATCACAAAACAAGAAAAAACAAAACAGCTTAAACAGGAGATGACCGGCAATATTGCACACGAATTGCGAACGCCCATTACCAGTATCAGAGGTTATTTGGAAACGGTTTTAAACTCATCTTTGGACGATGAAAAGAAACAGTATTTCATTGAACGGGCATTTCAGCAAACGCTTGCACTGTCCGACATTACGCAGGATATGACGCTTATTGCGAAGATGGAAGAGGCTCCCGATAAATTTACCTTATCGAAAGTTAACATCGTGCAGTTGCTCCAAAAAATCAAAGAAGATACGGGTATTCAGTTGAATGAAAGGCAAATAGAGATGAACTGGCAATTGCCCGATAATTTAGAATTAAACGGAAGCGAAAATTTACTTTATTCACTGTTTAAGAACCTCACTGAAAACGCCATTCGCTATGCCGGAGAAAATATAGGAATCAACATCAGTGTTTATAATGAGGATGCCGATTTTTATTATTTCTCTTTCTACGACACCGGAATTGGTATTAAAAATGAAAGTCAATTGAACCGTATCTTTGAACGCTTTTTCCGTGTCAATGAAGGTCGCACCCGAGATACAGGCGGAACCGGCTTAGGTTTGTCTATCGTGAAAAATGCCGTGCTGTTTCACAAGGGAAAAATTACAGCAAAAAACAGAAAAGAAGGCGGTTTGGAGTTTCTGTTTTCTATTAAAAAGGATTTGATGAACTAGATAATAACAAAAGTGGTGCTGTTCCAGAAGTGTGGGTGGTAAAAATAAAAATGTATATTGCTGATAGTCAGAATAAAGAATTGTTAAAATAAATTATCAGAAGAAGTGCATTGGTTCGTCTTCATTATTTTTAGTTCTTTAAAACGCATAAAATGGGATAATACTCTTGAAAAATTGTTTAAATTCATCCAATGGAATTTTCATTTTTACATATTGCTGCCTTTCTCTGTGCCAAAGATAGGGTAAGCAATGAGTTAAAAATAATGGACGAAACCGAGGTACGAGGTTCGCGAACACCAAAAACAAGGCGAAGCCACAAAACAAAAAACAGTGAGCAAACTCATTACTATCCTTTTGGACTAAAACATGAAGTTTATACTTCACCTATTGTACTTACACACAAAGCCACTCCTGAACCAAATATAGTCAAACCGGGATATGCGCTGGAAACCGAGTACCAGTATAAGTACAACGGTAAAGAATGGCAGGATGAGCTGGGGTTGAATATGTACGCCATGGATATGCGACAATACGACCCGGCAATAGCAAGATGGGTAGTACATGACCCAATAGTTCATCATTCTATGTCGCCATACAATGCCTTTGATGGAAACCCGGTGTTTTGGGCTGATCCAAGTGGTGGGGAGGTTTATACTCCTGCTCAACATGAATGGAACCAAAAATTTGAGAACTCAATTTATGACGGTAATAATGGTATAGACGCATTTAGTGCATTCAATGGTAATTTTTGGCAGTTTCATCCGTTTGATAAGAAATCTGGAGCAACAGAAGCAAATGGAAATCAAAATAGGGAAACCGATCCACCCGGTAAAAGAATAACACAAATAATTCAATTATTCAAGTACGATAAGAATCAACTGGGTGCTAAGTTACCGTCAGGAACAGATTATATTAGACAAACTGAAATTACTGTTACCCATAATATAAATGGAGAAGGTAAATTTGTAACAACAACAATTACAAATATTATAACAGTATCTATTAACTCTAAAGGGGAAATTAATAAAAACAATATATCTCAAATAGTTTTTGTTCATACTGCAATTAATAACTACAAAGGTGATATTAAATATAATAATACTACAGGAAGTACTACTTTAAAATTCGGTGATCTCAGCCCAGTCATGCAAAATACTACAATAAATGCAGCTAAAGAGAAGAGTATTCGAGGTCATAGTCCTTTACAAAATAGAGCTAATAATATTAGTAGTGGAATCAATGTAGTTGTTGGAGCTGGTGCTGGTGTAGCAACCGGAGGCGCATCTCTTGGTGTGCAATTGGCGACAGGTGTGACAGCAACTATCGTAGCAGATAAAAAAATAAAGGTTAATCCTGAAAATCTTTATAAGAAACTTTATATAATACTCCCCAAAATTTGTACCACGGGTTAAGTTGAAAAAATGATTAATTT
>CAYFWH010000002.1:0-3697 GCA_964346785.1 uncultured Weeksellaceae bacterium
GCCGGTTGCTTATTACAGATGTCAAGGTGCTCGGTGTGATTTCATCCAAAGCATTATCACCTGTACTGTCATCATTCATAATAAAAGACTAAAAAACCATTGACTCAAAGTTTGGCACTGTTGAATCGCTTATCACTAACAAAGATTCAGAGCCATCAAATGTATCCAATATTTTTTCGGACATAATACTGTCTCCAAGACAACTGTAACTGATTGAACCGAACAGATAAGATGATTGTTTTAAATTATTGCCGCTGATTTCCCAAAGCAATGACTTTTCGTTAATTTTTTGACCAAAGGTCTGATTCAAAGTCAGAATCATTAAAAACATCAACAATCTTTTCATATATTAATCTAAAAATTTATTTTTTAATCCTTCATCCGGCAACCAGCATTCATTCTGTTTTCCAAACCATTTGTACCGGTTTTTTGAGACAATATCATATACAAAATCTCTAATGAATTTCGGAAAAATTATAAAAATAGCTGAAATACGGTAAATTCCGGTAAGCTCCTTCCCTATTTTTATGGCAGCTGTTGATTTTGTGTAATACTTGTTTCCATCAATTAAAATAATTGATTTGAATTCTTTAGAATCCAGTTGATTGTTATTCAGGAAATTTTGACCAAAATCAGATTGTAACGATGAAAACTTAAAAATGTTTTTCTTATCGTTTCTTATCACTCTTTGTACGAAAGAATTACAAAGATTACAGACACCGTCAAACAATATGATTTTAGAATTCTCCATTGTCAGTTATTTGACTTTCATTCTGTGCACATAGAAATTTCTATCCAAAAGTACCTCTGTGTTTTCAGGAAGTTTCTCAGTTTTCCATTTCGAAGTCGGATGCAGCCAAATTTCTGTATTTGAAAGTTTTACCGGCATTTCAAAACCATCTACCACGCTGTTCCATCTGTAAGTTATTTCATTTCCGTTTAATTCATATTCAAAAACCGGAATCATGGTTGTTCTCAGATACTGATCAAAAAATGGTTTTAAATTCAGTTTACTTTTTTGTTCGATATAACTTTCAACCTGTTGGGTGGTTACGGTTGAATGCTTAAAATTAAAATTTAAACCTCTCAAAATATTTCTAAACAATTCATCATCATTAATCCATTGACGAAGTGTGTGAATCATGTTTGCACCTTTATAGTACATATCACTGCTTCCGGCTTTGTGCACATTATAAACGCCGATAATCGGTTTGTCGTTCTGTATTTTTTTTCGTGTACCGGTCACATAATCGTTTCCGGCTTCTTTTCCAAAATGGTATTCTGTAAATAAAGTTTCGGAATAAGAAGTAAAACCTTCGTGTACCCACATATCGGCAATATCTTTTGTGGTTATGTTGTTACCAAACCATTCATGTCCTGATTCGTGTACAATAATAAAATCCCATTTCAGCCCCCAACCGGAACCTGACAAATCAGAACCGAGATAACCGTTTTCGAAATTATTTCCATACGCAACTGCCGATTGATGTTCCATACCAAGGTGTGGTGTTTCAACAAGTTTAAAACTGTCTTCGTAAAAAGGATAAGGGCCAAACCAATATTCAAGTGCTTCAAGCAACATTTTTGATTGATTAAATTGATTTTTCGCTTTTTCAGTATTGTAATCCAATACCCAATAATCAACATCCAACTTTCCATTTTCGCCCTGATAAGTATCTTTGATTTCGGAATAATGCCCAATATAAGGTGTGATATTGTAGTTATTAATCGGACTTTTAACTTCCCATTTATAACTCATTTTTTGACCTGTTTTCTTTTTTTCAACCAATCTTCCATTAGAAACTCCAATCAAATCTTTATCCACAACCATAGTCAGACTTGCACCTTGCTGAGGTTCATAACCCTGATAATCTTTGTTGGGATACCATGCACTTGCGCCCAATCCCTGAACCGCAGTGGTCATCCAGGGGCGGCCTTTTTTGTCTTTCGTGAAAATCCAGCCACCATCCCACGGAGCATTGACCGCAATCCGAGGATTTCCGGAAAAATAAACTTTCATCATATATACCATTTTCCCTTCAGTCAGCTCATTCTTTAAGTTTACAAAATACACATTTCCTTCTCTTGAATAATCCTTTAATTCTTTACCATTCATAACGATTTTATCGATTTTCATCGGTTCCTGTAAATCGAGTTGAAGAATTGAATTATGAACACCTTCATATAGGTAAAAAGAGATTTGATTGACTCCTTTGATTGATTTGTTTTCAAAATCAGGTTCAACTGTGATGTCGTATCTGTTGACACCCCACCAATTTCTGAATTCGTTATCACTTCCTCTGAGGGAATCCTGACGGCTAAATTCACTTTGCTGTGCACTAAGTCCTGTAAAAATCAGAAAGACCAGAAAAACATTTATCCTCATTCTTTAAATTTATGAATTCAGACAAAGTTAATTTAAAGTTTCTAAAAGCATTGTCAAACGATATGAAAATTGAAATAATAAATCAACAGAATGAGATTAAGAATACCAGAACACATCACACGAAATATTGTAAAACGCTGATAGTAAATTATATACGAAACTTTAACAAATTCTTATTGTGGTATATACAAACTTATTTAGTAATTTCGCAGTGGAAAATAGAAATGCTATTTCCATTAGGTTTAAGTTGGTTAGGGGAATTCCCTCACCCGTCCGGGTGGGGGATTCTTTTTTTGTTTCATTTGTAACATACTTACTATTTTTACTACGAATTTGATTCAATGGTGAATGAAAATAAAGAAATAAGATTTACCCGTCTGATTGAAGAAAATCAGGGAATTGTGCATAAAATCTGTCGGATTTACACAAACAGCCCTGAGGCACACGAGGATTTATTTCAGGATATTGTTTTACAACTTTGGAAATCATTTGAATCTTTTCAGGGAGATTCAAAGTTTAGTACCTGGATGTACAGAGTCAGTCTGAACACTGCTATTACACTAATCAGAAAAAAAAACAGAAGCATCAGTACTTCATCCATTGACAGCCAGCCTTTTTTTGATATTAAATCAAATGAGGAAGATGTGGAAAAAGCTGAAAGGCTAAAAATGCTTTATACTGCAATCAAAAAATTAAATGAAGTAGAAAGAGCACTCGTACTGCTTTATTTGGAAGATTTACCCTACCGGGAAATTTCGGCAACACTTGGAATCAGTGAAGTTAATGCCAGAGTAAAAATGAACCGAACCAAAGAGAAATTAAAAGTTTTAATGAGTCAGGAAAATGGATAATAAAAATTTAACAAATGAAACCGATGAATTGAAGGATTTGTGGAAGAGTCAAAAAGAAGAGAAATCTTATGATTCTGCAAAAATCTTTAAAATGATTCATAGAAAATCAATTAACTCTGTTCAATGGCTTTTTATAATCAGTTTAGCAGAATTAGTGCTGGGACTGGCTACAGCGGCCTGGTCTTATTTTTCCGGTTTTTATTATCACGGATCGTCCGCAGAAATAATAGGTGAAGAAAACATTCATAAAATGGAGCTTTTCACAAATGTCAGTTTTATTTTTTCGCTGTGTCTGATTGTTGTAATTTATTACTATTACCGAAAAATTTCTTCAGACTCGTCGGTTCATGCTTTGATCAATAACATTATAAAATTCAGAACAATTGTAATCATTTGCATGGTAGCCATTGTCGTTATTCTTTTGAGTTTTATGTTTACGATTTATTTGGATATGGGCGAA
>CAYFWH010000002.1:3707-14526 GCA_964346785.1 uncultured Weeksellaceae bacterium
CTATACTGTCAACCTTTGTTTTCGGGTTGTTCTTCTTTGTTTATTATTATTCAATTTATGGTTTCTTTTTGAGAAGATTGAAAAAAAATCAAAAAGAACTTAATAAAATAGAGATTTAAAAAATAGAGAATTTGATCTTGTATAAAGTTGCAGATATCTCTTGATTGGTTTAATTTAGCACTGCATTAAAATTAACACATATCGATGATAGCTATTGCAGACAGTGGCTCCACTAAAACAGACTGGGTAATTCTAAACGATGATCTGACAGAAAATTTCAGGACTCAAACTATTGGATTTAACCCTTATCACATCAATTCAGAATCTATTTTTGAAGAAATTTCTAAGAATTCAGAACTTTCTGAAATAGCTGAGCAAGTAAAAAGCATTTATTTTTATGCCGCAGGCTGTTCAGCGGATTTTCTACATGAAATTGTGAAAAACGGATTCAGACCTTTTTTCAAAAATTCTGAACTTTCAATAAACCATGATTTACTTGCTGCCTGTTATGCGGTTTATCGCGGCGAACCTGCTATGGTTTGTATTCTCGGAACCGGTTCAAACGCCTGTTATTTTGATGGTAAAGAAATCAGTGAAGCGACTCCTTCTCTAGCCTATGTACTGGGAGATGAAGGCAGCGGAAATCATCTTGGAAGAAAATTGATACATGCCTATTTTTCTAAGAAAATGCCTGAGCATCTTGCAAAAATATTTAATGATACTTACCATCTGACAATTACAGAATTAAATGTGAATGTTTACCATAAACCTTTGGCCAATGCCTATTTGGCATCGTTCAGTAAATTTGTAAATGAACATAAGAATGAGCCTTTTATTGAAAATCTGATCTATACTTCAATGTCTGAATTCTTTGAAAATCAGGTATTGCCCAATCCTGAAGCGAGATACAGCGAAGTGAATTTCATTGGCTCTGTTGCACATTATTATGAAGACATTATCCGTGCTGCAGCTGCAGTTCATCATTTAAAAATCGGTCATATCGTACGAAAACCAATTGACAATTTGGTTGAATACCACAAAAATTATATTCTGAAATGACAAATCAACAAAAACAAATTGCAGTCATTACTTACAATGTGCCGCACAGAAAAACTCAGGATGTTTTATTTCAACTCAAAGCAAAAGGATATAACAATGTGAATCTTCTCGCATTGCCGTTTGTTTACCGCGAAAATCCATTCAAACCGATTTACGCCCACAGACCATCCAAAGCAATAGATATACAGCCCGAAGAGTTGTGCAACAGATTGAATTATAATTTCAAAACAGTTACGGCAGATGAAATCAACGGCTGGCTGAATGAAAATAAAACCGATTTTGTAATCATTGCAGGTGCAGGTCTTCTTCCGGATGAACTTGTTGAAAACCACAAACTCATCAATTCACATCCCGGTTGGTTGCCGCTTGTAAGAGGTTTGGATTCGTTGAAATGGGCTATACACAATCAAAAAAAACTGGGCGTTACCTGTCATTTTGTAGATTCTACCGCAGATGCCGGTTTTCTGATCAGTCAGAAAGAAGTACCGGTTTATGCCAATGATACTTTTCATTCACTTGCCTACAGACAATATGAAATCGAAATTGAATTGCTGACAGAATCGATTGAATTGATTCCGCAAATGAATCATTTTGAAGCATTGAGTTCAGTCGCTTCTGAGCCCACGCGGAGAATGCCAAAAGCAATTGAAGAAAATCTGATGAACGATTTTGAAGAGTATAAAAATAAATTTGCTGTTTAATCAAATAACCAAAGAGTCGGTTTTTGCTCCTAAACTAATCAGATCTTTTGTGATTTCCTCTGTAAAATCAAGTGGCCCGCACACATAGAAGAGTCCGCCGAAATAGCTGATGTTTTCAATCAAAAACTTTTTGTCTATTCTTTTTTCCTTGAAACCGATGACTCCCTGCCGGGTAAATACATTCATATACGCAGGGCCAAGCATTTTGACCAGTTCTTCGTGCAATATTACATCCTGTTGGGTCCGGTTTGAGTATATTAAACCAATTTTTCTAAGATTCCCGCTGAAGTACAGTGCTCTGAAAATTGCGAGAAAGGGAGTAATTCCTGTTCCGCCGGCAAGAAATATACCCGGGCCTTTGTATTCAATTGTGCCGAATACATCGTGTAGCAGTATCTCATCACCCGCATTGAGTTTCCCCATTTGATTTGTTACTCCATCGTGATTCTCATGAATTTTTATTATAAATTCCAGATATGGCCAGGCATTAAGTGATGAAAAACTGAATTTCCTAATCTCACTTTCCCAACCCGGAATGTTTAGTGAAATATGTGCCGACTGACCCGGTCTGTAAATAAAATTTTCAGGCTTTTCTACTATAAACCTTTTGACATTGTGAGTAACAAAATTTGAATCGAGTATCTTTAGTTTGTACATAAATTGTACTTTAATTTAATTGTAAAGTTATAAAGTATTTGTAATATTAACTTGTTTCTGTAAAAAAACATTAGAAGTGTTCAAGTATTTCTCTGACTATCATTTGATTATCAGACGATAAGTTTCCTTTGAAACTGATGTTTTCACCAGTTTTAAAAACTCTGTACTGATGTTGATTTTCCTGTAAGTCAACTGTGCTGACTATACAATTGTAAGTAGTTCCATCAGCAGTTTTTAAAACAATTTCCTGACTGGTCACCTGGTCTTTGACAGCTATAATCTCACCAGTGAGCATTGAAATTCCTGATTCCCAAATCTGATCCTGTGTATTCGTGGCAGTTTTGGATGAATTGCACGAAAACGCAAAAATTCCAAAAATCAGAACTATAAAAATATTTTTCATAACAATCGATTGATTCATTGACCAAGTTATTAAAACAAAGCGAATCAATCTGCATAAATTTTCAAAAAATGTCAGATAATCAAAAATCTCAGTTGAATCTGAAATAGCTGTTATTCATAAGAATAAGTTAGACTATAACCCGAAATTCCGTCAGAAGAAAACTCATTGTCATTATCTGAATGATGGTTTGGCAACGGTGAACCTGCCATCCCGATTATTGATTTGATGATATATCCTTCTGAATCAAATTCATTGTTTGTAAACATTGGTGTGTTTGATAAAGTTAAAAATTCTCCGGGTAATTTATTAACTGTTGTACAAAAGGCATGAGCATATTCAAAAGTGTTCAGCAATGTTATAATTGTCGGTAAAGCCAACGAATTTGAATTGAACATAGCTCCTTTTTTTGAACTGTCAATTATCAGTTCGTAATCTGTATAAATCGTTGATGTCGTATTATCATACCTCTCAACTTTGTATAAATCTCCATTTGATTTTAGATAAGCTTTTCCATAATTGTCCGGCTCTCCCGGATTTATAAAAGTGTAAGAATTTTCTGAAGAATTATAAACCGAATTAATAGTTATTGCTCCTACTTTATATGCACTGAGTCTTCCCTGTGAATCATATTCAAAATCGAAAGTTGAGGCAGCTCCGGTAATTTTGACAATACGGTCACCGTCATAAGTATATTTCAGAAACTCTGTTGCCGGATTAGTGAAATCATCAATCATCACCTTATCCAGTTTGTTTTGGCTGTCATAACTAAATGCAAATCGCCTTTTCTGGACAGGAACTCCATTATCAAAAACAAGATTTTGTAACAATTTATCGTCTTTCGTAAAAGGAGCTCCACCGTCATCATCACTGTGCGAGCATGAAAGTGTAAACACAATCAATATCAGAATTAGAAATTTTAATGTTTTCATAACTGTTATTTTTAAATAGAGATAAAATAATTTGTTTAATTGTAGCATAAAGGTAATCACTACTGAATTAAAATAAAAGAAAAATCAAAAATTTAACACAACAAAAAATCTTGATAACCAGCTAATTATGACATTAATTTAGATATATAAGCCGAATTGATTTCATTATCAAAAATCTCATCAAGACCTTCATAATTCATAAGTTTTTCTGCGAGTTTTTTCATAGGCTGAAGAGCGATTTTCAGAAATCCACCACCAAGACTGATTCTTTTAACGCCGGATTTCTTTAAAGATTTCAAATCAGGAATGCCGGGAAAGACCATAACATTGACCGGTAAATCAATTCCGTTAACCAATTCCTGAATCTGTTTCAGGTCAGTAATCAATATCGGAAAAATACAATCGGCACCCGCATTTTTATAAGCCTCTGCCCTTCTGATGGTTTCTTCAATTTTTTGATCAAAATTCAAATGATCTGCATGTACATAAGTATCCACGCGGGCATTAATAAAAAATTTAATTCCTCTTTCTACTGCAACCTTGCGGATAATTTCCAGCCTTTTGCATTGTACATCTATATCAACCAGTTCGCCCGACTTTTTGTCTGAATCTTCATAGTTGACACCTACAATTCCGGTGTCAATCAATCGGTTTATATTTTCTTCGAGTTCCTCATTTGAAGATGCGTAAGCACTCTCAACATCTGCGCTCACCGGAATCGAAACAGCATCAGAAATTAATTTCAGTTGATTGAGCAACATCTCAAAAGGTAATTTTTCACCATCCGGATAACCAAAAATATTGGCTATTGCTGAACTTGAAGTTGCAACAGCTTTGTACCCAATATTTTGTAACATCAGTGCACCAAGCGGATCCCAGATGTTTGGCAGTATTAATGGTTCTTCGCTTTGGTGTAATTCAATAAATAATTCTGATTTTTCTGTTGAATTGGTATGATTTTGCATTATTATATTTTTTGAATCCGAAATTTAGTGAAATCAACAAAACATAACAGATTATTATTCGGTAATTTTCGATGAAAATTAGAAACTTATTCTGTCAAAGCTTAAATTTGAAAAATTAATTTACTTTTATGAAAAACAAGATTTTAATACTTTTTCTTTCACTGAGTTTTTTATCATGTGGCAAGACTACTCAATTATCCGGTATTGAACTGGAAGAGATCAGAAATGTTAGCCCTGATTTTAACGGAATTATCGCTACAACTGCCTATGATATAGAAATTAATGATGGCGACAACAACGGCGAAATTGTTCTAAAAGGTGATTCTGCTCTGATTGATAAAATTGTTGTTGAAGTAAGAGATGAAAAATTAGTAATCAGTCAAAAAAGAGGATTCTACAGCAGTCACGGCGATGCTGTGAAAATCAGTCTGATGTCAAATCAATTGAAATCAATACTGTTGACCGGTTCCGGAAATATTACTTCAAATACTATTCAAAAATCTGATGACATAAAAATCATACTTGATGGCTCAGGACATATCACTACTGAAATTTCAGCATCAAAAACTGAATTGCAATTGAACGGAAGCGGCGAAATTAATATCAGCGGAAATACTGATGAACTAAATGCTGGAATAACAGGTTCGGGTGATATTCACGGCTTTAATTTTAGTGCTAAAAATGTAATTGCAGGTTTGACCGGATCCGGAAATTTAGAAATAAATGTTACCGAAAGTCTTGATGCTGGTGTAGTCGGTTCCGGACAGTTGAAATATAAAGGAAATCCGACCGGGAAGAACTTTAATGTAGCCGGATCAGGAGAGATTATTGATGTAAATTAATATTTTTGAATTGTTCAAATTAAACTATCTTTGACCCGATGGGAATTGTACTGAAAGGACAAAATCTATATAAAGATTACGGAAAAAAACGAGTAGTGAAAGATGTTTCATTTCAGGTGGAACAAGGTCAGATTATTGGTTTACTCGGTCCGAACGGAGCCGGTAAGACAACATCATTCTATATGATAGTCGGACTGATCAAAGCAACTTCCGGAAAAGTGTTTTTGGATAAACACGACATTACTTCTGATGCGATGTATCGTCGTGCACAAAAAGGAATTGGCTATCTGGCACAGGAAGCTTCGGTATTCAGAAAACTTTCGGTCGAAGACAATATCCGCTCGGTACTTCAGTTTACAAATCTTTCAAAAAAAGAGCAAAGGATGAAAACCGATGCACTGATTGAAGAGTTTAGCCTTGAACATGTCCGAAAAAATAGAGGTGATTTATTATCGGGTGGCGAAAGAAGAAGAACTGAAATCGCAAGATGTCTGGCTACAGAACCCAAATTTATTTTACTCGACGAACCCTTTGCCGGTGTGGATCCGATTGCAGTCGAAGACATTCAGAAAATTGTTCGTTCACTCAAATACAAAAATATCGGTATCCTGATTACCGATCACAATGTGTCGCAAACCCTGGCGATTACAGATAAAACCTATATCATGTTTGAAGGACGAATTCTGAAAGAAGGTTCGCCTGAAGATCTTGCAAATGACAAAGATGTAAGAAGAGTTTATCTCGGTGAGAATTTCAAATTTGAGCAGATATAGATTTTTTTTAACTTTATAAAAAAACAATTATGAAAAATATTTCTCTGATTTTCATTCTGATTTTCGGAATTGAAACCGTAATGGCTCAAAAGCCAATTTTCGTTAAAAGCGAAGTGTCTGAAATTCAGCTATACAAAGATGCTGCTGAAATGTATGGCATCGCAGAAGTCAATCTTCAGAAGGGAAATTCGGAAATAGTCATTTACAATGTTGCCGAAACAATGAACGAAAAAACATTGCAAATCGGTGTGGACAGAAAAGGAATTTCGGTTTTGTCATCTCAGTTTACAAAAAATTATACTTCTGATTATAAATTAGATACGACACATCCGAGAATCAAAGAATTAAACGACAGCATCAAAATTGTTGAAAAACTGATTCCTGATACAGATATTGAAATTCAATCAATCCTTAAAACCATAGAATTACTCGATAAAAATCAAACCGTTTTGGTGGGCAGTAATACATCGAATGTTGCTCAGTTAAAAGAATTGGCGAATTATTATAAAACAGAACGGACAAAACTCAATCAGGATTTGAAAAAAGTTCAGAAAACCAATGCTGATTTGACGGATAAACTGAGTCAACTCCAAAATAGTTTGCAGGTTAATTCAGATTTAAAAGAACAGAATTCAAAAGGAGTTTTGGTTTTAAAAGTTTCTGCAGAATCACCCGGAAATGCAAAATTCAATATCAGCTATCTTGCCGGAAATGTCAATTGGTCGCCTTTGTATGAAATTAAAGGAGAAGGACTTGACCGACCGTTAGACATAATTCTGAAAGCAAAAGTCACTCAAAAAACAGGTGTGGACTGGAGAAATGTTCGTTTAAGTCTGATTGACGGAAATTCGGGTAAGAGCAATAATGCACCTGTAATAAATCCATGGTTTTTGACTGTTAAAACAGAAAAATCGGTTGATAAAATGCTTGAAGGAAGAGTATCCGGTGTAAAAGTAAAAGAAGCACCATCTCAAATGCAGGGAGCGTACACCACAGTTCCAAGTTATGAGATTACAGAAAATCAACTCAATACAACATACGAAACCGGTATTCCTTATGATATTCTGGCAAACGGACAACCCTATTTCGTTAATCTGAAACAAACCAAAGTACCGGCAGCTTACAATTATTATACGGTTCCTGCCATGAGTCCGAACGCATATCTGGTTGCGAAAATCTCAGACTTTAATCAATATCAGTTAACTTCTGCTCCGGCAACAGTGATTTTTGAAAACACTTTTGTGGGCGAAACACAACTCAATCCGAATACAGAAGAAGATGAACTGATTTTAACACTGGGAAATGACCGTAAAGTCAGTATCAAGAAAGAGAAAATAGAACACCTGAACACCAGAAAAACGCTTTCATCCAAACAGGAACAAACCGTTACTTATGATTTGGTTATCAGAAACAACAAAACAAAAAGTATTGAAATAGAAGTCAAAGACCGGTATCCGTTGACCCAAAACAGCGATGTCAAAGTTGATTTATTGGAAAGCAGCGGTGCCAAACTCGACAAAGAAAAAGGATTTATGACCTGGAATCTGAAGGTTAATCCAAACGAAACAAAGAAAATTAGAGTTTCTTATAAAGTTCAGTATCCAAAAGATGTTGAGATTCAGGGATTGAATTAAGATAATAAAAAAAGTCAGGATTTTCCGCAAGGTAAAATCCTGACTTTATATAATTTTCAATAACGATTAATCCATATAATCCTCTATCGGAAGACAGGTACAGACCAAGTTTCTGTCACCGTAAGCATCATCCACTCTTGAAACCGGTGTAAAGAATTTTCTCTCTCTCACCCACTCCAACGGATAAGCAGCCTTCTCTCTTGAATAAGGAAATTCCCAATCATCGGCAGTTACCAAATGAATCGGATGAGGTGAATTTTTCAGCACATTATTTTCCTGATCAAATTTTCCTTCCGCAATCTCATCGATTTCTTTTCTGATTTGAATCAATGTTTCAACAAATCGGTCAAGTTCTTCCTTGTTTTCAGATTCAGTCGGTTCGATCATCAGCGTTCCTGCCACCGGGAATGAAACCGTTGGTGCGTGGAAACCATAATCCATCAATCGCTTGGCTATGTCAACCACTTCGATTCCTAATTTTTTGAATGGTCTGAAATCCAGAATAAATTCGTGTGCAACCACATCGTTGTGGTTGGTATAAAGTACATCATAATATTTTTCCAATCTCGACTTCATGTAATTTGCATTCAGAATCGCATACTTCGCTGCATTTTCCAAACCTTTGTCACCCAGCATTCTGATATAGGAATAAGAAATCGCCAGAATCAATGCAGAGCCATAAGGAGCCGCAGCAAAAACTGTGTTTGATTTTTCTCCACCTGTTTCAACCAACGGATGACCACCGAGATAAGGAGCAAGATGAGAAGCTACGCAAATCGGGCCTACACCGGGACCGCCACCACCATGCGGAATTGCAAAAGTCTTGTGGAGATTCAGGTGACAAACATCTGCACCAATATAGCCCGGTGCTGTCAGTCCTGTCTGAGCATTCATATTGGCACCGTCCATATAAACCTGACCACCCGCAGCGTGAATCAAATCAATCACTTCCTTCACATTCGAGTCAAATGCACCGTAAGTTGACGGATAAGTAATCATCAATGCAGAAAGGTTTTCTTTATGAATTTCAATTTTTGCTTTCAAATCCTCCACATCGGTTTCGCCGGTCGGTAAGTTTTTCACAACCACCACCTTCATTCCGGCCATCGCTGCAGAAGCAGGATTGGTACCGTGAGCAGATTCAGGAATAATCACCACATTTCTGTGAGATTGCCCGTTGTCTCGCTGATAAGAACGAATCACCATCAATCCGGCATACTCGCCCTGAGCACCTGAATTTTGCTGCAATGAAGTAGCTGCAAAACCTGTGATTTTAGACAAATGATCTTCAAGATTTTTAATCATTTCCTGATATCCGGCTGCATATTTTTTAGGTACAAACGGATGGATTGAATTAAATCCACTCCAGCTCAATGGCAGCATTTCGGTTGCGGCATTTAATTTCATGGTACATGAACCTAAAGAAATCATTGAATGATTCAACGCTAAATCTTTCTTTTCCAATCGTTTGATGTAACGCATCAATTCAGTTTCGGTATGGTATTTCTTGAATACTTCATGAGTCAGAAAATCTGAAGTTCTGATTGATTTATCAGAAATTCTTCCCTGTTCTGGAATATCTTCAGGTACATCTTTTCCTTTGATTGCTGAGAAAATTTCAATCAGTTTATTCAATTCTTCATCACTTACAACCTCATCGATTGAAATACTAATTTTGCCGGCTTCAAAAAAGTTTAGCAAAATTTCACTTTTCTCAAAAATCTCACTTTCAATTCCATTTGCTTCAATTTGAATCGTATCGAAAAAGTCCTGATGAACAACCGTATAACCAAGTTCGGTCAGTGCATTATAAAGTTTTACTGCTTTACGATGTATATTCTGAGCTATATACTGCAAACCTTCTTTTCCATGATATACAGCGTAAAATCCTGCCATAACAGCCAACAGAACCTGAGCAGTACAAATATTTGAAGTTGCTCTTTCTCTTTTGATATGTTGTTCACGGGTTTGCAATGCCATTCTCAAAGCATATTTCCCATATTTATCCTGAGACACACCAATGATTCTTCCCGGTATTTGTCTTTTATAATCTTCTGTACAAGACATGTAAGCAGCATGTGGTCCGCCATAACCCATTGGCACACCAAATCTCTGAGAACTTCCGACAGCAATATCTGCACCCATTTCACCAGGAGATTTCAACAATACCAGCGACATAATATCAGCAGCAACTGCAGTTTGAATTTCTTTTTGTTTTAGCTCACTGATTAAATCTGTGTAATCAACTACAGCACCTGATTTACCCGGATACTGGAAAAGTGCTCCGAAGAAATCATCTGTAAAATCAAATTCAAAAGGATTGCCAACAACAATTTCAATTCCCAATCCTTCTGCTTTTGTTTGACAAACTGCAAGGCTCTGAGGATAAATATCTTCTGAGATAAAAAACTTGGTAGCTTCTTTCTTTGTTCTCGGAACCGAATTAAACGACATATGCATCGCTTCGGCACATGCTGTTGCTTCATCCAGCAAAGATGCATTGGCAATCGGCAGACCGGTCAAATCAGAAATAACAGTTTGAAAATTGAGCAATGCTTCCAGACGACCCTGCGCAATCTCAGCCTGATAAGGAGTATAGGCAGTGTACCAACCCGGATTTTCAAGTATATTTCTTTGAATTGGAGAAGGCAAAATAGTACGATAATAGCCGTAACCGATAAAGCTTCTCATTTTTATATTCTTTCCGGACAGTTCTCTCAAATGCTCAAGAATTTCATACTCAGACAATGCAGGTGATAAACCTAACGGTTCCTTCATTCTGATTTCTGCAGGCATGGTTTTGTCAATCAGTGATTCTATTGACTTTTCATCCATTGCTGCAAGCATTTCATCTGA
>CAYFWH010000002.1:14536-44798 GCA_964346785.1 uncultured Weeksellaceae bacterium
GTCTGTGATCGTTCCGGTATGACGAAGTGAAAGATCTTGCGTGTTCATATTGTAACTTGAAATTTAAAGTTTCCAAATTTACGATTTAAAGCAATAGCAAAAACTAATCTTTATCAACAAAAACAAGGAATCAATCAACCTTTTTCCTGTTGTGAAACTTCTTGAATTAATTTCAAAATAATTTCGGTAAAAATCTTCCTGTTTTCTTCTTATATTCAGGATATGAATCAAAAAATTCAATTAATTTTTCTTCTTCATAAAGAGATTTGAAGTAAAATAAAATCAGAAGCAAAAGACTAATCAACAATCTGAATCCAGATGCTGTATATATCGAAAATCCGAAAGTAACCAGGATTATTCCGGTGTAAATCGGATGTCTGATGTATTTGTACAAGCCTGATTGAATCAGTTTTCCGTCTCTTTTGGGAGTCGGAAAAGGTGATAAATTTCGGTTGAGTTGTAAAATTGAAAAGAAACAGACAATCATTCCGAAAACAAAAATCATAGAACCTGAAAGTTGTGCAAACGCAGATAGTTTCAAGTTCATTGATTTGATGTTAAACAAAAACAGGAAAAACAGCAAAAACTGAATACTTACGAATAATATATCTTTGAATTGGGGTTTCATCTCAACAAATTTAATCATTTATTGCCCTATTATTAAATAATTATTTATTTCTGTTTCTGCCTCTTCTGTTTCCACCGTACGAAGATTTGCCTTTATTTGATTTTCTGCCAAAACCACCATCGCCAAATCCGCGTCCTCCGCTCCTGCCCTTTCTTTTCTTTTGAGGTCTGTCATCAAATTCAAAATCATTTCTTGATTTTTTGACTTCTGGCTTTGAGATTTCAACCTGAACTTCTTCGTTTTTAAAGGAATCCAAAATCAGGCTTTCATATTTACTGTCAGCTTCAAAAAATGAGAAATTCCTTAAAATTTCAATTTCACCAATTTTAATATCTCTGGTATTGGTTACTTCATTGATTAAACCAATCAAATTGGGTGCTTTCAATCTTTGTTTTTGACCAAGTCCAATAAAAAATCGGGTGAAGTTCTTATTTCTTTCTCTTCTGCCTTCAGATTTTGGAGATTCCATTGAATTCAAATCTCTTGCATTTTTGTAATACTCCAAAAATGTGTTGAATTCCATTGATACGAATCTTTTTAGCAATTCATCTCTGTCCATCCATTCCAGTTTTTTGGAAATGGTTTCCATAAACGGAGCGATTTGTTCTTCTTCAACTTCAATGTTTTCAATCCGGTCAATAGATGCAAAAAGTCTTTTTTCAACGATTTCAGTACCGTTTGGAACAGGCTTTTGCTCTATTTTTTTATGAATTAATTTCTCAAGCTCTCTCAGTCTTTTTCCTTCACGCGAATGTGCAATTATAATTGAAATTCCCTTATGACCTGCTCTTCCTGTTCTTCCGCTTCGGTGAACATAAACTTCTGGGTCATCCGGTAAATTATAATTGATAACATGGGTCAGTTCATTCACATCAATTCCTCTTGCCGCCACATCGGTTGCTACGAGAAGTTGAAGATTTTTTCGACGGAATTTTTCCATAACAGTGTCTCTCTGCGCCTGCGACAAATCACCGTGCAATGCATCTGCATTGTAACCATCCTGAATCAGTGAGTCAGAAATGTCCTTTGCTTCTCTTCTTGTACGGCAAAAAACAATCGCATAGATATCCGGATTGTAGTCAGCAATTCTTTTCAACGCAAGGTATCTGTCGCTTGCTCTTACCATATAAAACTGGTGTTCTACATCGCTCGATGCCTGATTGGTCCTTCCGATTGAAATTTCCTCAGGCTTATTCATGTATTCAGATGCAATCCTTCTGACATCAGATGGCATAGTTGCCGAAAAAAGAAGTGTTTGTTTTTCCGCCGGAGTTTCTTCAAGAATACTGTCAATATCCTCTCTGAATCCCATATTCAGCATCTCATCCGCTTCGTCCAAAACGACATAATTAACCTCACTGATATTAAGAGATCTTCTTCTGATCATATCCAGAGTTCTGCCGGGTGTACCTACGACAATTTGTGGTTTTCGTTTCAATCCGTCCAATTGTTTTCTCACATCTGCACCACCGTAAACAGCCTGAATTCTAACATGGCTGAGGTATTTTGAATAAGCCTCCAAATCTTTTGTGATTTGCAGACAAAGTTCACGGGTCGGGCATAGTATAATAGCCTGAACATCTTTTGTGTCTTCTCTTAACTGCTCCAAAATCGGCAAACCAAATGCTGCGGTTTTACCTGTTCCGGTTTGTGCCAGTGCGATTAAATCTCTTTCTGATTTCAGAATTTGCGGAATTGCCTGTTGCTGTACTGCGGTAGGTTCAAAAAAGCCAAGGTCAGTAACCGCCCTAAGTATGGAATCGTTTAATTCCATTTGTTCGAATGTCTTCATTTTTTGTTTTATTAACCGGTCAGCTCACATTTTTTCGCACCGGATGATTTTCTAAATTATCGAATGCGAAAGATGAAATTCAACGGCTGCGCAGCCCATAAAACCCAAAATGAATCTTTAACATTCGTGTTTTCTTTTTGAAAACGGGTGCAAAAATAATGAATTGTATTGTAATTCAATCACTTTTGAAGATTTAGTTTGTTCTGGTTAATTCAGCAATCCATTTAATCACCTTTATATTACCTGATTATCAACACTCTATAAATTATTTGAATTTACAAGAAGTTATAAAATTTCACTAAAAATTAAATTCATGAAATAAGAGAATAGTCAATCAATAAAAGATTAAGGCTGCCGATAATCAACAGCCTTTGGCTTTCTTTCGTATTTACCAGTGTTTACAGTATATCCAGAATGCTGTATTTTTGATCATTGAATATAATCTGATCACCAATCTTTGAATTTTGAAATGCACTATAAATAGGTGCATTAACCTCAAGACCAATAAATTTTTTGTCCCGGTATTCAAAAAGTGTTGCAGAGATTCCAATATAGAAATTCAGCAAATCAGTCATAATCAATGCACCCGGTTCAACTTCTGTTTTTGGACCGTGATCAAGATTTATAAACTGATTCAAAGCAGTTCTTGCCTGATTAATTCTGATTTCCATTCCTATAGCCGACTCTCTGCTTTGATCCTGTTGAGCAAAATCCTCATTACTCAGAGACGAATCTTCGTCTAAATCAGCTGCTTTTAAATGCACCTGATACATTTCTTCAAGACCTTTGAGCTCGTTTCTCTCATTTTCAATAATCATATTCCTGATGTCATCTTTTGAAATCATATCATCTTCTTTTTGTAATTTGAATAAATTTAAATTAAATTTACCACTAATTATATGTGAAAAATCATAAACTATGAAAAAAATTGTGTTCTTTTTTACAATTCTAATTTCAACTACTGCTTTCAGTCAATTAGGTATGGGAACAAGTTTAGGAAAATGGAGAGTTGGTGGCGGTTTGGGCGTTAACTTTGGCGAGAACAGTTATTTCGGATTAAATGTTTATCCCAACATCGGATATATGTTCACAAATCAGTTAGAAGGTGGTGTGGCGGTTGGCTATCAATATTCAAGCTGGAAAAATGCCAAATCAAATTTATTTAGTGCCGGACCTTATTTGAATTTTTATCCCATCAACGAACTTTTTCTGAGAGGTCATTATGAGTATTTCACAGGTAACACCAAATTCAAAGGCGATCCAACTTCTTACAATTACGATGAGAGTGCATTGTGGTTAGGTGGTGGTTACCGAAGCGGCGGAATAGTTTCTTTTTACGCTGGTGTTATGTACAATGTCTTGTGGAAAGACGGTGAAAGTATTTTCTCAAATGGTATCAGACCTATTGCAGGTGTCAGTGTCGGGTTTTAATTTTGAATTTTTCGGATGAACAAAAGAGTTCTATTAATCATACTTAATTTTTTAATCACAATTGCCGGTTTATATTTGGTTTACAGTTTCTATTCAAGACTGAATCAACCGGATGGAAAAACCTTTATAAATTATGCGCTGTTTATCGGTTTTGCTGTTTTTGTTTACATCAACATCAAAAAACTGGTTTATATTTTCAGAAACAATAAAAAATGAAATTATCAGAATTAAAAAAGAAATATGAACAAGAATTAGCAGGAATTTACACTTCATCTGAAATCAGTACAATATTCTTTTGGATAGCCGAAAAAATTATAAGAAAACCACAAAGTATTCTCAAACTTGCATTAGAAGAAGAATGGGCTGAATTTGAAGACAGAAAAAATTTGTTTTATTTCTATTTAATTGATTTAAAAAAACAAAAACCAATTCAATACATTCTCGGTGAAACTGAATTTTACGGTCGTCGTTTTTTTGTAAATCCATCTGTATTGATTCCGAGACCGGAAACCGAAGAACTGATTGAATGGATTATTTCGGACAAACCTCAGCCGGGAAATAAAATTATTGATTTGGGTACGGGCAGCGGTTGCATTCCGATTGTGTTGAAAAAAGAATTGCCCGAAACCGAAGTATGGGCGATGGATGTGTCTTCAAAAGCTTTGAACACAGCACAAATCAATGCGGATTACAATCAGGCTGAAGTGCTTTTCTTCAGAGAAAATTTATTGGAAATGGATTTTAATTTAATGCCTGATTTCGATATTATCGTTAGTAATCCACCTTATATTGCTGAAAAGGAAAAAGGAACACTCAGCCGGTCAGTTGCTGAAAATGAGCCTTCAGAAGCACTTTTTGTAAAAGATGATGACCCATTGATTTTCTACAAAAGAATAGCTGAGATTGCTTCACAAAAATTGAATCCGGGTGGAAAAGTTTATGTAGAAATCAACCAGAATTATGCCATTGAAACTCTGAATATATTTACGAAATACACAACCAAAACAAAACTAAAAAAAGATATTTCGGGTAATTACCGAATGATACGGGCTATTTTTAATTGATTTTCTAAGAATTCCTAATCAAAATTTATAATTTTCATTTAAGCTTTATTTATTTCATTACTTTTGGTATCATGAAAAACATTCTAATTTTTTTATTTCCAATTTATCTGTTTGCACAATCAGACGCCGACAGAACGATTGAATACCTTACTTCTGACACCTGGAATATCTCTTACAACATCACACCTGAAGGTGAAAGAATCGAAGAAAGTGATCAGGAAAAAATAAGGTCAAGCTGGGTCAGATTTAACAAAGACGGCAGATTTGAAATGCCCGGTGGAATTGCAGGAAAAACAGTTGGAAAATGGTCTTTCGATTCAGAAACAAACAGCATACACTTCATTGATGGCAGGACAAAATACCGTGCAGTCGTGGATGAAATCAGTGAAATGAATTTACTGCTCAATTATGTTGATCACGGAGGTTATAAAATTGGTTTGATTCATTATGTTTTCATTCCAAAACCCAAATCTGAAGAGGAAGTCAGAAATATATTACTTTCCGGAAGATGGTTGGTTATCAAACAATTTTTTGATGCAATCGAAGATCAAACTCCAACCGAAGACATTGAAAACAGCTGGTTTGAATTTTATGAAGATATGACTTACAAACGGTCAGAAGTCTTTGGTGAAGAGACCAGAATTCATGAGGGAAGCTGGTTTATAGACGATGAAATGAGATTGAATCTGGATGGAAATGAAATGATGATTTATCAGGTCAGCGGTGATAATTCAAGTTTGGTTTTGACTTCCAATGCTGATGGAATCAGGATTATAAATTGCAGAAAATCAAAATAACTTCTATTTATTGATATTCAGAAAAATTGAGTAATCAAATCGAAAATAAATCAGAACAACTGAGCCGCGGTTTAAGTAACCGACACATTCAACTGCTCGCTTTGGGCGGTGCAATCGGAACCGGACTTTTTCTGGGTGTAGGCCCTGCGGCTGTACTTGCCGGACCTTCTGTTATTTTGGGCTATGCAGTTGCCGGTTTTTTTGCTTTTCTGATAATGCGCCAACTTGGTGAAATGCTTGTTGATGAAGCTGTTTCGGGTAGTTTCAGTTATTTTGCTTTCAAATATTGGGGCGATTTTGCAGGTTTTGCTTCCGGTTGGAATTATTGGTTACTCTATATTTTGGTGAGTATGTCTGAATTGACTGCAATCGGAATTTATATTCACTTTTGGTGGCCTGAAATACCTGTCTGGGCATCAGGTTTATTTTTCTTTCTGATTGTAAATGCACTCAATCTCACTTCGGTCAAAATTTATGGTGAAACAGAATTTTGGTTTGCAATCATAAAAGTTACAGCTATTGTGCTGATGATTATTTTTGGATGTTATCTTCTAATAAGTGGTACTGACAGTCAGGCAGGGATTTCTAATTTATGGAAAGACGGCGGTTTTTTTCCAAACGGACTTTTGACAAAAAATGAAACCGGTAATTACACAGGTTTATTTTCAGCCATTGCATTGATTATGTTTTCATTTGGTGGTCTTGAACTGGTAGGAATTGCAGCTGCTGAAGCAAAAAACCCTGAGAAAAACATTAAAAAAGCTGTCAATCAATTGATTTACAGAATTCTGATTTTTTATATCGGCTCATTAATTATATTGTTTTCATTGACTCCATGGCATACAATCGATTCTTCGAGCAGTCCGTTTGTTGCAGTTTTTGACCGGCTCAACAGCTTTCAGTTTAGTCTTTTCGGACAACAGATTTACGGCTCTTCTCTGATTGCAAACGGATTGAATATCATTGTTTTGTCGGCTGCACTTTCGGTTTATAATTCAGGTGTTTACAGTACAAGCCGGATGTTGCATGGTCTTGCGATTCAAGGCAATGCACATTCTTTTCTGAAAAAATTAAACAAAAATAAAGTTCCTGTAAACGGTATTTTATTTTCAGCTTTATTTACTGCAATTGGAATCATTGTCAGTAAAATGATACCCGAAAATGCTTTTGAAGTATTGATTTCTATTGTGGTTTCAGCAATGATAATTAGCTGGTTTATGATTTGTTATACCCATATTCAATTCAAAAAAGCAAATAAAAACAAAGTTTCAAAATTTAAAACCATTCTTTATCCATGGACTGATTATCTGACTTTGGCTTTTCTTTTTTTTATTGGTTTTATGATGTGGAAAACCGGTTTCAAACTTTCAATAGAACTTATTCCGATTTGGATATTTCTATTGTACATAGGATTCAGGTTGAAAGGAAAGAAAAAATCATCACACTAATTAAATCTTTAGTTATTTTTTCTTTAACTGAAAACCTGAAATCATAAATTTGCAGGATTGAAAGGTCTAATTGAAAAATATCTTATCAAAACCAATCTTTGGGTTTCATGCTGTTTTACTGCATTGCTTGCATTTTTTCAGCTATCTTTCTATGAATTGAATTTTTATGTTTTGGGTATTGTGTTTTTTGGAACACTCACAGTTTATAATTTCACCAGAATTGGTGACCTAAAAGAATTATTTGAATTCAAACCAAAAATCAGAACTACTGCACTGCTCACTTATACCGGATTAATTCTCACAATTTTTTTTGTGTTTATGAGAGGCTTTGAGCTAAAAACATTTTTGTATTTGGGCGTTCTTGGTTTTGTCAGCTTATGCTATTCTCTTCCATTTTCAGGCTTGGGGCTCAGAGCCATTCCATTTGTCAAATTATTTTTGATTTCATTTGTATGGGCAGGAAGTTCGGTTGGATTATTGTTAGTGGTTCATCACGAACTCTTTAACCACAAAATGTTATTTCTGTCGGTTTTCTTTTTCGTGGCAGGCATCACAATTCCTTTTGACATCAGAGACCAAAAAACCGATGACAGTAAACTGAAAACCATTCCTATGCTGATTGGTATGAATAAATCAAAAATTCTGGCAATATTTTTTTTAGCACTGAGCAGCTTGTTTTTTTACATTGAAATACAGGAATTTAATCAGATTTTTATCAGTTGGATTATTGCAATTATTTTTTCATTAGGCGGAATAATCAATACCCGTGAAAATAATTCTCAGTTTTACTTCTCTTTTTGGATGGAAAGCTGTTCACTGATTCCACTGATTGCATTTTTAATTATGAATTAAAGAGAATAATTAAAAAATTAAATCACAAGGAGGCTTTTTATTGTTCTATAAAGAAGTCTTCATCAAGTTGTTTAACTTCATAGGTCTGACTTATTTGGACACCAACATTAAATTCATGCATTAAATCCACAAGTTTATTTCCATCGATAAGAATTATTTTATGATGAGCATTTTTCGCCTTTTCCTCAGCACTTTTGTCAAATAAAGATGTCGTTACAAAAACTCCTTTATTTGTATCTCCACTCATTGCTCCAATAAAATTCCTAATATCTTTTTCTCGAACTTTATTTTCTGTAAATCTTTTTGCTTGTATATAAATTTTGTCAAGGCCGAGTTTATCTTCATTTATAATCCCATCAATTCCACCGTCACCGGATTTTGCAGTTTCTGTGAAATCACCATATCCCATCTTTTTTAATAGTATCAATACAACCTTTTCAAAATAATAAGGATCTATCGTTTTAAGTCTCTCAAGGAGTTCACTTTTTACTTCACTTTCAATCTGATTAAAACCTTCATCTATTAAATCCTGAGGGGAAGCATTTGAAATCGTTTTAATTTCTTTTTTACCTGAATGTTTCGTTGTTTCAGGTTGATAGAAATCAAACTTGAGATCTTTAAGATTTATTTTTGTTTTTTGATTTAAACCCTTTTCAGTTATTTGAACATTACCTCTTGATGGATATCGAATAAAACCTCCCTTTTTTAAATAAGATTTACCCCAAGCTATACGATTATTAATTAAATTATCTCCTGATTTTGTTTTTTCTTCCAGTAATTCCTTTGACAGGTGAGAATAATATTTTTCAATTACCCTTTTTTGCATTTCCCTTGATGGTTTTATTTCTCCATCAGATAAAATATCCAAAATTGGATTAAAAGTTTCATGGAATTTCGGAATTTCTGTAATCATCTTAAAACTTCAAGTTTAATTAAATTATAAACACCATCCTTCACACATTGTACCTAATACATCGTACATAATACATAGTACATTGTACAATAAAAATCACATATTCCTCCTGTACTTCCCTCCTACATTGAACAGCGAATCAGTAATTTCGCCCAATGAATTCACTTTGGTAGCTTCCATCATTTCGGTAAATATATTCTCATCGTTCAGGGCTGCATTATGGAGTTTCTGAAGCATTTCCTTGGCTTTGACTTCATTGACTTTATTAAAATTCTGAACCGCATCGATTTGGAATTGTTTTTCTTCTTCGGTCGAACGGATGACTTCTTTGGGCATCATCGTGGGCGAACCGTCTTTGCCGAGGAAAGTATTCACACCAATAATCGGATATTCACCGGATTGTTTCAGTCTTTCGTAATACAAACTTTCATCCTGAATTTTTCCTCTTTGATACATGGTTTCCATCGCTCCGAGTACACCTCCTCTGTCGGTGATTCTGTCAAACTCTGCATAAACAGCCTCTTCCACCAAATCGGTCAGTTCTTCGATTATAAACGCCCCCTGAATCGGATTTTCATTTTTGGCCAAACCTAATTCGCGGTTGATAATCAGCTGAATCGCCATGGCACGACGAACAGATTCTTCGGTCGGCGTTGTAATCGCTTCATCATAAGCATTGGTATGCAGCGAATTACAGTTGTCATAAATCGCATACAAAGCTTGTAAGGTCGTTCTGATATCGTTGAAAGAAATTTCCTGGGCGTGCAGGGAACGACCCGAAGTCTGAATGTGGTATTTCAACATTTGAGATCTTTCATTGCCACCATATTTGAATTTCATTGCTTTGGCCCAAATTTTTCTTGCCACCCGCCCGATTACTGCATATTCGGGGTCGATTCCGTTTGAGAAAAAGAAGGATAAATTCGGTGCGAAATCATCGATGTGCATCCCTCTCGACAGATAATATTCCACATAGGTAAATCCGTTGGAAAGCGTCAGAGCCAGCTGGGTAATCGGATTGGCACCGGCTTCGGCAATATGGTATCCCGAAATCGAAACCGAATAAAAGTTTCTGACTTTTTGGTCAATAAAATATTGCTGAACATCACCCATCAGTCTCAGTGCAAATTCGGTCGAAAAAATACAAGTGTTTTGTGCCTGGTCTTCTTTCAGAATATCCGCCTGAACCGTTCCTCTGACGGTCGCGAGCGTTCTTGCTTTGATTTCGTTGTAAACATCGGCAGGCAGAACTTCGTCACCGGTCAATCCGAGTAACATTAAGCCCAAACCATTGTTTCCTTCGGGTAAATCACCGTTGTAAGAAGGTCTTGGTAAACCTTTGTCATCAAATTTTTCTTTGAGCTTCTCCTCTACTTTCTTTTCGAGTTTATTTTCTTTGATATAAACTTCGCACTGCTGGTCGATGGCTGTATTCATAAAAAACCCGAGCAACATCGGCGCCGGGCCGTTGATGGTCATACTTACCGAAGTAGTCGGTGCACACAAATCAAAGCCTGAATACAATTTTTTGGCATCATCCAAAGTAGCGATTGAAACCCCTGAATTTCCGATTTTCCCATAAATATCGGGTCTGGTTTCGGGGTCACGACCGTACAAAGTCACACTGTCAAAAGCGGTGGACAATCGGGCGGCGGGCATTCCGAGGCTCACATAGTGAAAACGGCGGTTGGTTCTTTCCGGGCCGCCTTCTCCGGCAAACATCCGGGTCGGGTCTTCACCGGTTCTCTTGAACGGATAAATCCCGGCTGTATAAGGAAATTCACCCGGAACATTTTCCTGTAAACTCCATTTCAATATATCGCCCCACGCCTGATAATTCGGCAAACAGACCTTAGGAATTTGAGTATGAGAGAGCGACTCTGAATGGGTTTGAATCTTGATTTCCTTGTTTCTTACCTTGAATGAATAAACCGCTTCGGCATATTTCTTTTTCTTATCTGCCCAACCAAGGATGACAGCTTTGTTTTCTTTGGTTAACGAATCAAATTTATCTTCCTTAGCCTTTTTCAATTCTTCATTTCCTTTCAATAATTTTTCTGAAAGATCTAGTGCATAAGCTTCCTGAGCGATTTTACTCTGATCTTCAACCCATTTGTCGTATTGTTTATTATTCTCCACAATTTCAGACAAATAGCGAACTCTTCTTGCCGGAATAACCGATTCCAAATGTTCTGCAGATGGTTTTTCGAACTTTAAATTTGATTTAAACATTCCGTCAGAAAATTTATCAACCTCTTCCATAATTGCCTTGTAGAGGTGATTGGTTCCGGCATCGTTAAACATAGAAGCACGGCTCGGATAAACCGGCATCACTTCATAAGGTTTATCAAATATTTTGTGGTTTCGCTGATATTGTTTTTGAATATCTCTCAAAGCATCGGCGGCTCCTTTTTTATCGAATTTATTGAGTGCCACGATATTGGCGTAATCCAACATATCAATTTTCTCCAATTGTGAAGCTGCTCCGTATTCGGGGGTCATCACATACATCGAAACATCTGCAAAATCCATGACCTCGGCACCTGACTGACCGATGCCTGAAGTCTCGAGAATCACCAAATCATATCCGGCAGCTTTCAATACATTCAATGCCGGAGCGACATGCTGAGAAACTGAAGCGTTCACCTGACGGGTTGCCATAGAGCGCATAAAAACCCTTGGATTGTTGATTGAATTCATTCGGATTCTATCACCAAGCAGCGCACCGCCGGTCTTTCTTTTGGTTGGGTCCACAGAAACAATTCCAATGGTTTTGTCAGGGAAATCCAATAAATATCGCCGAACCAATTCATCAATTAGAGAAGATTTTCCGGCACCTCCCGTTCCTGTTATCCCCAATATCGGGATGTGTTTACTGTCCGCTTTTTGTTCAATGACCCGATACAAATCGCCAAACTTATCCATATTATTTTCAAAGGCAGAAATCGCCTGAGCAATGGCGTGGTTGTCTCTTAATTCCAGAGTATCAATCATTTTTTGGGTCAGTTTATCTCCGGTTTCATAATCACAACTCATCACCATTTCATTGATCATTCCCTGAAAGCCCAAATCACGACCGTCGTCCGGAGAATATATTTTGATGATACCATAACCCATCAAAGCCTTAATTTCGGTTGGCAGGATGACACCGCCACCGCCACCGAATATTTTGATGTGACCCGCTCCTTTTTCATTGAGCAAATCATACATATATTTAAAATATTCATTGTGTCCGCCCTGATAAGAAGTCATTGCAATTCCTTGTGCATCTTCCTGAATGGCAGTGTCCACCACTTCCTCTACACTTCGGTCATGACCGAGGTGAATCACCTCGACCCCGGTTCCCTGAATGATACGACGCATGATGTTAATCGCCACATCGTGACCGTCAAACAAGGAAGCTGCGGTAACAATTCTGATGTTGTTTTTGGGTTTGTAAATATCTTTTCTGATATCGAATTCTTGTTTTTGTATTGTTTCGGACATGAAAATGATTTTTTCGTTTTTAATCAATCTTCAAAATTAAACTATTTTGGGGAATTAGTAAAATGTGAGTTTAATTGATAATTGGCAATTGAAAATGGATAATTAAATTGAACTTTACCAAAGTTTGAAACTTTGGTAAAGTTTTTTTAGTTTTAATTATTCACAAATTTCTTGGTAATAAATTCACCTTTATCGGTTTTTACAGTTACCACAATTATCTGGTTGTTAAAGCTCAATGCGCTAAAACTGTGATTATTTGAGTTAACACCGGTCTTCTTGTAAACCGAACGGCTGTTCAAATCAAAGACTTCAACTTCAATGATTTTATCAATACTTGAACTGATTACAATCTGATTATCTTTTTTGACTAAGTCTATTTGATTGCTAATCGTTTCTGAGTTTGTCCAGAAATGAGTCGGGCGATACAAAATCACAAAGCGGTTAGTAAATTCACCATTTCGGGTCAGAAATTTATAAGGACCATTATTGCTCAAATTGTGAAGTTTATTCAGCTGTCTGTCTAAGATATAAATCGATTGCCCATCTGCAAAAACTCCTTCCTGATTATGGATTTGAATGAAATAATATCCTTCTTCAAAAGCTCTGTAACCCAGTGGAACTTTGTCAAAATCACTAAAAGGTGATTTGCCCTGAATTGAGAGTTGTTTGTCTTCAACAATGGTAAACAAATCATCTGAAGGACCAAAACTCTCGGTGTCATCAATCCAGAAATCATCTTTTCCACCGTCAAAATAAACCACTGCATTCATTACTGTCATACCCGATGGAGAAGTAATCGTCAGCCAGTAACGGTCTTTTACTTCATCAAAGTTTGACGGTTTGCCAAAGTAACCGATTTCGTTATGTCCGGCAACCCGAAATTCATTCTTGAAATCGAGAGACTTACCATTTGCATCGCTTTGTGCCTGAACCATAAAACCGGTACCGATTTTCACATATCTGGTTGGTTCTCTTAGCGGGTAACCCGAGGCACCCGTAGCCGCAACACCGGTGTTGTCAATTGCATTATAAATCGCATATTGATTGCCCTGATAGCTGCTTCCCTGTTGTATATAAATGGTATTTCCTCGGTTGTCCCAAAAATAGAATTCCGGTTCAATCTTAGAAGAGTTTGATGTATGTAAATCTTTTATATCCAAATTGGACGGATAAGGATTTCCTACTAAGTTGTATCCACCACCGGTTGCGCTTTTCTGAAGCGTATAAGAGATATTTCCGTTCGAAGCTACGCCTGTAAACAAGCCTTCAGGTGTTCCGCTTGAAGGTTCTTTTACAGCATATCCTTTAGCCTGAATGTATTTTCCGTTGACTTCATCAAAATAATAAGTTGCTTCGTTATATGCCTGAACACTTGGTGGATTGGGTGAATAAATTGAAGTTTTAAAATAACGGTTTTCATCTTTCACAGGTGCACTCAGGAAGTTGTATTCTTTTCTGTTGGTCGAAAATGTAAAAGCTCTTTTCACATCAATGCCACCATTGTTTACAGCATCTGTATCCTGCATCAGCTGTGCATTGTTTTCAAAAATTGCCTGCCCGCCTGCGGCTACCTGAATGCCTTTTGAGGCAACCAGGACATTGGGTGTTGCAGCATCAGCTGTTGATTGAACGGTTAGTTTTCCGGTTGGAGTTACGCTTGCAATATTATTGACCAGAATAGAGGTACTGCCCTGAATAACCGGTGCGGAACCCGAAATTTTCAAATTCTCATAACCCGGTGTAAAATCACTAACCATTTGTGTGCCGTTACTGATGTATTCAACAATACTGGTGGCACCTAAAATAATATCGATGTCCTGAATATTGGCGTGAATGGCTGAATCATCATTTCCGATTCCAGATGGTGCAAAACCATTAAAACCTTTTGAATTTCCGGTTTTGAAAACTGCGCCGTTATCAACCATTACTGCACAGCCATTGGTTGTTTCACATTTAATTGACCTTTGATTGATTTCAAATACTGCATTTTCAAGCACACTAAAGCCACCGTTGTCGTGTAAAAGAATATTGGTATTGGAATTTCCAACATTACTGCCGGTTACTTCTATTTCTTGGTAAACATGGTTATCTCCTCCATTGACATTTTGACGGGTAGCACCTGAACCGGCAAATTCAACCACACCTTTGGTTAAATTATACAAACCATTTAATCCCGGCTCAGTACCGGTCTGGAACAATTGATATCTTGCGCCATTGTCTGTATTCATTGTTAATTTTCCGTCACCACTAAATCCGCCGGTAGAATTATCAACTACCCATCCTTTTCTAATATCGAGTTCACCATCCGAATCGATTGTCTTTGATTGAGAAAGATGATAGGTCAGTGAATTGGTATCTAATTCAACTATTACTTTTCCGGTGATTCCGGTGGGCAAACCATTTCCGGACACCTGATTGGCTTTACCGATGTAGTGGTAGATACCACCGGCGTCAAAAGTTCTATTGGTATTATTTGCACCAATCTGTATATTTCCTGTATAATTTCCACCGGATGTTATACCATCCGGCGAAGTGATTTTGATGATTCCGCCATTTTCAAGTGTGAATTTCTGGCCGATTTGGGTGCCATTTCTAATAATATTTAAAGGTGTTAAATTATCTGGCGCAAATCCAAAATCCAAAGTAGCACCAGATTTAACAACAACTGAACTGTTTGTTCCCTGATATAAATCTTTCTTTAAAACCCGATATCCACTTTCAATTTCAATTGGTACATAAAGCACATCAGTAGGTCCAACCTCTATAATTTTTGGTGCTGCCTCTGTTCCACCTTTTAAAATAAACTTCTTATCAAATTGATTTGTTAATTGAGTTACATCTTCACCGATTATAAAATCACCAAATATGGTTATCGTTCCGTCAGCAGTTCCATTTCCCTCAACCCTGTAATGTAACTTTAACTGATCATCACTTATATCGATAAAATCGCCGTTAATCGTAAAGTGATTTGTAAAAGTAGTATTACCGGTAAAAGTAGTACCAAAATTAAACCAACCATCATAAATAATCATATCACCGCCTATGATAAAGCTCGAAGTATTGTTAGATGTTCCTGAAATAAATTTAGCACCAGGATTATAAATTTCTAAATTGTTTTCACATAACTTCAAATTAGGAAGACTACTTGAACCAACGAGAGTCCAGTCATCTGTTGGTTCCGCATCAATCAATAAATTCCCAAATTTATAACCTGCTGAATTACTTGAAATTGCAGTTGAATTTTGAAATAAAGTTGAAGTAGTTGCAGAAGGTGTCCAATTCCAATCCTGTATAGTAACGGTAGAGCCGGTCATAAAATTTTCAACACCATTCCATATAGGGTGGTTGTTGGTCATATAAGCATTATTAATTATAAATTCACCATCATTTTCAACTTTTAAAGTATTGGTAGCAATTAATTTTATATCACCATTCAGTATAAGTTTTCCTCCACCTTCAACTGTTATGCCTTTATCTGGGTAAAGAAAATCAATTAAATTGTTGTTATTATGGTTTGTTGCAAAATCATTTAACTGCAATTCACCGCCATTAATAATTATAATATCATTATATGTGTTTTTTGAATTTCCACCACCACCTATTCCTTTTTTATCTATAATAATTCTACCCGATGGTGTACTTCCTTGTGGTGAAGAAGTTCTGGGATTCCATGTAGATCCGTTGAATTCTTCCCAAGCGTTATTGTAAGAAAAATCTGAATACACATACGCCGGTCGAACATCCCCATTCTGATAAATAAAGCTTGAAACTGTCACAGTTACCGTAGTACTGCCGGCATTGTGATTGGTACCTGCTGCCTGGTTGACTGTCAGCGTTTCTGTACCAACCGTTACACCGCTCAAAGTAGATGGTGCAGTATAAGTGGCATGTCCTCCGCCCGTAATTGAGTAGGATAAGGTTCCATTTGAATTCGAGCTGATATTAGCACCCGGTAAAGTATAGGTTCCGCCAACTGAAATACTGATGGGCGAAGTGGTAAATACCGGATTGGCTTTGGTTATATTGGCTTTCAAACCGGTTGGCTGGGTGATGCTGTAATTTCCGCCATCTGTACCGCCCAGGGTCAGGTTGGCTGTAACAGCGATATCAGTTCCCGCATTGGATTGTGCAAATGTACCACCACCCGAAACGGTTACGACATCCGGAGCAATCACACCACTGAGTGTCGCGCCTGTTATGGTAGCAGCTGTTGTACCGTCCCAAACTTTGTTTTGTGCGGTTGCACCGCTTACGGTCAATGGTTTTGCTGTGATATTGGCGGTCAAACCGGTTGGCTGACTGAGTGTATATTTTCCGGCATCGGCTCCGGTGAGTGTATAACCACTTACAGTGATTGGTTTGGCTGTACCTACATTTTTATTGTCGAAGTTGGCGGTAGGTGTACCCGAAAGATTTACAGTATCACCACTTTTTACACCAACCAATGAAGGTGTTCCCGACAAGGATGCGGTTGTATTGCCGTCATAGGCTTTGTTACTGCCACTGAGACCCGATATAGTCAGGTTTTTAGGTGTCACCGTCCAGACCAGTGTTTGCGTATCTGAGCCCTCTGCGTTGGTCGCAGAAATACTGACATTGTAATTTCCCGGAACATCGGTTACAGTTCCTGAAATTACACCGGTGGTTGTATTCACATTTAAACCGGTTGGTAAGTTGGTGGCATTAAAACTTGTAGGTAAATAATCTGCTGTAATCGTATAGGAAGCCGGGCTGTTGTATTCAGAAGAATAAGTCAGCGGACTGGTGATAACGGGTGGCTGAGGTGCAGCTGAATAACAGGTCCAGTTAACATCATCGATAGCAGGTCTCTTGTTATTAATAGGATTTCTAAATTCAATAATAATATTACCAGAAACATCAATATTATTTATTGTTTGGGTTTGAACTGTTGTGGAGACATTGAATGAACCGACTTTATTATTATTTACATACAAATCAATAGTTCCCGTACCATCTGAAAATGGATATTTTGTAGTAACTGTTAAAGAACTTATGCCATCTGTAAATGTCGGAGAAGTAACCTCGCCATTTCTGAAAGTAATTGCCTTACCATTGATTGCTTGGTCTTCTCTTGCATCTGTTGCAGTCCATGTCCCTCCCTCACCTGTCCATGTTTTCGTTCCGTAAGAACCACTATTTCCAATATTAGAGAATGTTTCAGTATGACACGGCCCAGTATAAACCTCCCACTGCGCATACAATGTAACATTATTGGTAACGCTCATTGTAAAGGAGGCCTGGTTTGCATAAACAGTTCCTGTGCCGTTTGCAGCGGTATTCCATTCTTTAAAAGCATAGCCTGTAAGTGAATACGCATTGGCGTTAAGATTGGCAGTACTGCCATAAGGATAAGTTTGGTTGCTCATACTTCCGGTGGCGGCTGCATCGTTTTTATCAAAAATAACCGCATAATTATCAGGTGTCCATTTTGCATAGAGCACAACATTATTAGCCGGCATTGAAAAAGTATTGCTCGGCTGATAAGTCGTTCCTGTGCCATCTGCTTTTGTATTCCAACCGCTAAAGGTATTTCCTGTCTTGGTCAAAGAACCGGTATTGCCTAATACCGTAACCGAAGCATTGTAATTATATGGGCTGTTCGAATCATTAGGTGCGGTTCCACCGGTATTTCCGTTGCCATTGTAAGTTACTGAATACGAATTGATATTCCATTGTGCATATAAATCCATGTCAGCCGAAAAATCATAACTTGCTTCATCTGCATAAGAAGTTCCTGTACCATTGGCTGTGGTATTCCATTCATCAAAAGAATAACCTGTTCTTGTAAAAGTATTGGGTGTCAAATTGGCGGGAGTGGAAGAGGTTTGAGTGTAATCAGAACCTGAACCACCATTTGCTTTGAAGGTGACTGTGTTGCCACCTACAATTTCTTTTTTAAAAAGTCTTAACTTAACCTGCGCTGATGTATAACAAGCAAAACGAGGTGAGCTATTATTCCATTGCAATATTCTACCGGGAGTAGCAACATTGGCTAAAGTCCATAAACCACTACTTACAGTTGTTTGCCATTCCTCTTTTGTGGATGGTGTTCCGTTAGAAAATCCTGCGTGATTTCCACTGCCGGTTCCTGTATTTCCCCAGGAAACATAACCAACAGAAGAATTATATATCGTTATTATCTTATTAGGGCTTGAGCTTACGACACTAATTTCAAATATATTCTCGGAAGTAAAACCGGAAGAAATACTTGAACCGGGGTTGGTAACCGATGTATAATTAATTATAGGACCACTACTTGTTGTATTAAGCATCATCCCATCGTTTGTACTTCCATCACCAATAATTAGATATTCGCCATCGGTCAAATCATTTAGGTCAGTAATTTCATTAAAAGTCTGCCCCCAGGCAACGCTAAATGTTAGAAAAAACAGAAAGAAGAGAGAGTTACAGTATGTAATTCTTTTGTGGTGCATGTTTGTAAATGATTGGTTAGCGCCACAAAAATACTAATTCAAAAACTTAAAATCGAAATTTGTTGATAAATTATATAAACATTGGTTTTCAGAAGTGCTCTGCCGTTTGACTTATTAACAACAGCAGAATCAGCCAAAATAAATAGCTAATTGCAAAATATCAGTCTGAGAAAAGATGAGTTCACAAAAAATTAATTGATAAAGGAACCGGACTAAATCAGCCTCCCGGTTTTCCGGGGCCTGAGCCTTTCAGGTTTTTACTTTTTTCCTGTTCAGTTTTCAGCTTTTGCTCATTTTTCATTCTCTGTTCTTTCTGTTTTTGCTGTTCCTGCTGATATTGTTCATTCCTTTTCTTTTCCTCTTTCTTCTGATTTTCAGATGTCTGACCCTTACTCTCCAGATTTTGAGTATCAATATCAGCTCCGCCTTTTTGACTTGTTTTCTTACCATTTAACAAATCCAGAATCTCCTGAGCTTTTCTGGCCTCATCAGTATTTTGGTAGGCAATAGTAATCAGTTCAAGCGAGTTTATAAATTCGTCCTTTCCTTCTGTTTTTCCAATTGAAAGCGCATTGAGCAATGCGAATTTCGCAATAATAATTTCGGTCGGATAATTTTCAATTGCCTGTTGAGTCCGTTTTTTTACTTCTTCATACGCTTCATCTTTGTACATGTAATAGGTGTCCTCATAAAACGCAAGCGCCTCTCTGGTGGTTGGCGTAATGAAATCAACATCAGGGTTCAAGATGAATTCTGCATAAATCGAATTTGGATATTTGCTCAGAATCATATTCTTATACTCTTCAGCTTTTGCAGTATTGCCTGCTTTGTCATTGATTCTGTACAGTTGATAGTAAGCCTGAGCATCGGTTGAAGCTTCTTTTGGCGGAGTAGAAACCAGATGTTCAAGTGTCAGAGTTGCAGTTTTGTCATTTTTGAATAAATCATAATAACCGATTCCCAAAGACAATTCTGCGGTATCTCTTTGAATTTTCAGCGCGTTGAGTTCTGCTGTTCCGGTCGGAATTTGTTCTAAATAATAATCGAGTTCATATCTTCTCGGATTTTGAGAATCTGTCTGACCAAGCATTTCTGCTTCTTTTTCCTCGAGTGACATGGCTCCTGATGCGGACAATCTCCAGTTATCTGCGAGTCTTATGTTTCCCCAGACTCTTTTGAAATCATTCTGGCCTTCTGATTTAATGTTATTGTTGTAGAAGTAGAAGTTTCCGCCGCCTTCGCTGAAAGATGATTCAAAATTTCCGCCACCTTTGGTTTGGGTTGCAAAAAATGTTGACTCCTCTTCCATTTCCTTTTGTCTCTTGGCATCCTCGATTTTGAGTTTGGCTATGTAATCTCCAAAGAAAATATTTTTTTCTTCGGGCGTCATGTGTGCAATTCTCAGAATACTGTCATTCTTTTTTACAAGATAGTATTTCTCCATCAGGCTGTTCAGTGAAGTGCTTCTTTTCGTAATTCTGTCTATATCTTTTTGGTAGGGAGCTACCGCAAGTGCACTGTCGTAATAGGCTGATGCGTGTACATAATTTCCGTCATCGAATTCAAGATCAGCATACCGTTCGTAGGCCATTGCTCTTACGAAAGGGTCTGAAGGCTCACCAATAAAACTCTCTTTCAGGTATTTTCTTGCTTCATCTTTTTTATCTGCTTTGATGGCAATGTCACCGATTGCATAATAAAATTCGTTTTTTCTGGACAGATAATTTCCATTTTTCGAAACATCGAGTAAATGTTCCTTGTATGAATTGTATGAATTTTTCTCAGGATTAAAGTTGGCAGCAATTCCAAGCTGAGACTTCACTTCCATTTCAAAACCGGGTTTCATTTTAAAAACTCTGGTATAGAGTTCTCCGGCATTGTTTTGGTCACCAAGTAGTGAGTACAACTGAGCTTCAATAAAGTAATATCTTGCTTTTCGTTTTTTATTTTTTGTATTGGCAATCGTTTTATCCAGTGCATCAATTGCGTCTTCGTAAGCTTCGTTTTTAATCAGATATTCAGCATAATATTTAGAAATATTCTCAGTCATTTTCTTTTTATATCCGCCATCTTTGTAGAGTCTGTTCATAATTCTGATTCCTTCATAGTCATTGCCAATCTGCAAGTTAGCAAGTGCTGAATAAAGTTGAGCTTCAGGTGTATATTTTTTATGATAAGGCAGACGAGTCTGTAAATAATTCAATGCTTCGAGTGCCTCAAAACCTTTTCCTTTGTTGTAACGGGCTTTTGCCAAAACGAGGTAGGCATGGGTAATTTGTTTATTTCTTTCTTTGCCAGCAATCAGCATCGAATGTTTTTCAATTGCTTTAAGCGCCTTTTTTTCAACCAGATTAAAACCGGTTACATCACTTTGTTTTTCACCCGGTTTGGTTCTTCCCGGGTTAAAATTCCCTGCCATCATTGAAATTTCCTCTTCATCGAGTTCGGCTTCCTTAATTTCTGGTCTGGGGTCAACCGGCAGAATTTCAGAATAATTATCGGTATAATTAAATTCGAGTTCCTCAATCTTTTTGTCCATTTCCTTTTCGGCATTGAACAAAGTATTGAACCATGCAGTGGCATTGTGGAAAGTTCTGTTTTTAAACGAATCTTTCTTGGTTGAGCATCCCATCAGCATACCCATACAAACCAAAATTGTAATTTTCTTTTTCATAGATAATCCAAGTAGGCAAAACTACAATAAAAACGAATGATTTAAAAAAAACTTGTGTATTGAAAACAAAACAATTCAGATATTTGCAATCAATTTATGCCAAAAAGGAAAAACATATTTAAAAAACTGTTTCAGAAACACACGCTGATTATACTGAATGAAGATTCTCAGAACGAACAATTTTCTTTCAGATTAAACAGAATGAATGTTTTGTTTATAGCAGTTTTGGGAGCTATTGTCATTATATCGGCGACCGTTTTGACCATTCTTTATACGCCTATCCACAATTATTTACTGCCGGTACCCAAACAAGAAGAAGTTCTTGACAAACAGGAAATCATTAAGCTCGGGAATCAGGTGGAAGAACTTGAGAATAAATTAATTGCAAACGATATTTACATCCGAAACATTCAGGCAGTACTGTCAGGTCAGGCTCCAATTCCTGAAATTGATACCGCAGGCGGTGTTTTTGTATCTTCTGTAGATATGAGCAAAGTAGATTTGAATCCTACCAAAGATGACCTTGAACTCAGAAAAGAAGTTGAAGAAGAAGAAATGTTTAGTGTGCAGGGAATGAATGACAGCGGAGATTCAGGCAGTTTGTTGTTTACACCGCTGAAAGGTTTTATAACTTCGGGCTATGATACAAAGGAAAATCATCTCGCAATAGATATTGCTGCCCAACAGGGAGAAGCCATCAAATCTGTAGCTGCAGGTACTGTGATTTTCACAGACTGGACACCTGATACCGGCTATGTCGTTATAGTTCAACATCAGATGGGAATGATTTCGGTTTACAAACATGCATTGACCGTTTACAAAAAAATCGGTGATGTGGTTAAAAAAGGTGAAGTAATTGCAGCTGTCGGAAATACAGGCGAACTCACAACCGGTCCGCATTTGCACTTTGAACTTTGGGTTGAAGGCAGTCCGGTGGATCCGCAGATGTACATTGTTTTTTAATTTATTTTTTGTTGATACATAAAATTCAAGAAAGTCAAAACCGACAAAATTTTCTTAATTTTGAAAATCTAAATAAGGTTTGAATCAATGAGCTTTAAATCAGTATTTGCGCGATTTTTATCAAAAGTCAATTTTCAAAAAGAAAGAAAATGGATTCAAAATCCAATTGACACACAGCAAAAAGTTTTCAATCAACTGATTGAAACAGCAAAGAATACTGAATTTGGAAAAGACCATAATTTTGAAGAAATCAATTCCTATGAAGACTTCAAAAAAAATGTCCCGGTCAGAGATTATGAGGGATTAAAGCATTATGTAGAACGAATTCAGAAAGGTGAAAAAGATGTGCTCTGGAAAGGAACGCCGATTTATTTCGCAAAAACTTCGGGTACAACTTCGGGCGCAAAATATATTCCGATCAGCAAAGAATCAATGCCGACCCACATCAATTCTGCACGAAATTCGCTTTTGGACTATATTCAACAAACCGGAATTTCTGATTTTATTGACGGAAAAATGATTTTTCTTCAGGGAAGTCCAAAATTAGAAAACGAAAATGGAATTAAAACCGGCAGACTGTCGGGAATTGTGGCTCATTTTGTTCCAAAATACCTTCAGAAAAACAGAATGCCTTCCTATGAAACCAATTGTATTGAAGACTGGGAAACAAAAGTTGATAAAATTGTTGAAGAAACCATAGACCAAAATATGACGCTAATCAGCGGAATTCCTCCATGGCTGGTAATGTATTTTGAAAAATTAATCGAAAAATCAGGCAAAAAAAATATACTTGAAATTTTTCCGAAACTTCAGTTATTGGTTACGGGGGGTGTCAATTACAATCCATACCGCGAAAAAATGAAAGAACTTTTGGGAAAAGACATTGATGTGGTTCAAACCTATCCTGCATCTGAAGGATTTTTCGGCTATCAGGATGATTTAAATTCAGATGATTTAATTCTTTTATTGAACAATGGTATTTTTTATGAATTCATAGAAACTGACTCTTTTTTTGATGAAAATCCGGTTAGACTGAGTTTGGAAGAAGTAGAAACCGGAAAAGATTATGCGTTAATTATCAGCACAAATGCCGGACTTTGGGCGTACAATATAGGTGATACTGTCAGATTTACTTCAGTAAAACCTTACAGAATTGTGGTTTCAGGCCGAATTAAACATTATACTTCTGCCTTTGGTGAACATGTAATTTCACACGAAGTCGAACAGGCAATTCAGCAAACACTGACTAAATTCAATGCCGGAGTTTCTGAATTCACAATTGCACCACAGGTCAATCCGGACTCGGGTCTGCCCTACCACGAATGGCTGATTGAATTTGCGGAAGAGCCCGAAGATTTTGAAGCTTTTTCAAAATTACTGGATGAAAATATGAGAAAACAAAACAGTTATTATGATGATTTAATAGCCGGCAATATCCTCAGACCACTGGTTATAACTAAAGTTGTAAAAGACGGTTTCAACAATTATATGAAATCAAAGGGAAAACTTGGTGGCCAAAATAAAACCGCCAGACTTTCAAATGACCGCCAGATTGCTGATGAATTCTATAAGCTTGGATTAATTGAATAATAAACCTCAGTATTTCATCGTTTGAACATAAACCTTTGTTCAGATTTATGAAAAAATCAATCTTTTTAATTATTGTCTTATTTGTACTGTATCCCGCCTGTTCACAAACTTCGTTTGGAATTAAACTCGCTGATTCAGCCTATTCACTGACCAAACAAAAGGTTGTTTATGACCCGAATTATTATTCAATTCCATATCCAAACGGTGATGTTGCATCTAATATAGGTGTGTGTACAGATGTTGTCATTCGTGCCTACCGAAAACACGGCATCGACCTTCAAAAAGAAGTGCATCTTGATATGAAATCGAACTTTGGTTTGTATCCGAAAATCTGGGGACTCAACCGAACCGACACCAATATCGACCACAGAAGAGTTCCAAATCTGATGGTCTTCTTTTCAAGATTCGGAAAAACCAAGAAAATAAGTTCAAATCCGAATGATTATCTGCCCGGCGATATTGTTTGCTGGGATTTAAACGGAAATAACAAAACACATATCGGCATCGTATCGAATAAAAAATCGAGAGATGGTAAACGATTTCTGATTGTCCACAATGTTGGTGCGGGACAAGTACTCGAAGATTGTTTGTTCAGCTGGAAAATAATTGGTCATTATTCGTATGAGAAATAAATAAATAAATAAATAAATAAATAAATAAATAAATAAATCAGCGAAAAAAATCATTTATTCTAATAATCGTTTATACAAAAATACTTTTCATAAAATCATGATACAGGTCAGTCTGACAGATGATTAGAACACTTTCAGCTATGATTTAATTCATTTTATAAAATCCTTAATTGACTTAGCTTTATAAAGTATTTATAAGTGAATTAAAATGAATATTACAGAAACTAAAAAAGCTTTTCCTTCGGACATCGAAATCGCAAGATCAGCAAAACTGGAGCCAATTTCTAAAATTGCTGAAAAAATAAATATAGACGCTGATGATTTGATTCCTTATGGAAAGCATATCGCAAAAGTTCCGCTTGAGCTTGAATCTGAAGAGAAAATCAAAAAATCAAAACTTATATTGGTTACTTCGATTACGCCAACCAAGGCCGGGATCGGAAAAACAACTGTTTCACTCGGTTTGGCTATGGGTCTGAACAGAATTGGTAAAAAGGCTGTTGCTGCGCTCAGAGAACCATCGCTTGGTCCCTGTTTCGGTATGAAAGGCGGTGCTGCCGGTGGCGGATATGCACAAGTTTTGCCAATGGAAGATATCAACCTGCATTTCACTGGTGATTTCCATGCAATTACTTCTGCACACAATATGATTTCGGCGTTACTGGACAATTACAATTACCAAAACAGAGGAACGGATCAGGTGCTGAAAGAAATTTTATGGAAAAGAGTTTTGGATGTGAATGACAGAAGTCTGAGGAATATTGTTTCAGGTCTGGGCGGCAGGTTCAACGGAATTCCACAAGAATCAGGTTTTGACATTACACCTGCTTCTGAAATCATGGCAATCCTCTGTTTGGCTGAAGATGTAGATGATTTAAGAAGAAGAATTGAAAATATATTGCTGGGTTACAAAGCTGACGGCAGTGAATTTACTGTAAAAGATTTAGGAATTGCCGGTGCAATTACTGTACTGCTGAAAGATGCCATCAAACCCAATCTTGTGCAAACAACAGAAAATACGGCTGCTTTTATACACGGCGGACCTTTTGCAAATATCGCACATGGCTGTAATTCTGTGATTGCAACCAAAATGGCGATGAGTCATTCAGATTATGTACTTACAGAAGCAGGATTTGGTGCAGATTTGGGAGCCGAAAAATTTTATGATATCAAGTGCAGAAAATCAGGATTGAGACCAAGTCTGACAATTATTGTTGCTACCGCACAGGGATTGAAGATGCATGGCGGTGTACCGATCGAAGATATCAAAAAAGAAAATTTATCGGGTATTGTGCACGGTCTTGCCAATCTCGAAAAACATATTGAAAATGTTCAGTCATTCGGTCAGACAGTTATTGTAGGCTTTAATCGCTATAGCTCTGACACAGACAAGGAAATAGAAATCGTTAAGAAATTCTGTGAAAATAAAAATATTGGTTTTGCTGTAAATAATGCATTTATAGAAGGTGGAAAAGGTGCAGAAGAACTTGCTGAACTCGTTGTAAAAACCATTGACGAGAAACCTTCGGGAGATTTAAATTTTGTTTACACAGATGAACACAGTATTTCAGAAAAAATCGTGAAAGTTGCCAGAAAAATTTACGGTGCATCGAGCGTCTCGTTTGATCAGTCTGTTTTGAAAAAAATTAAAAATATCGAAGAAAGCGGAATGAATCACTTTCCGGTTTGTATTGCCAAAACTCAATATTCATTTTCGGATGATCCGACTGCCTATGGTGTAAGCAAAAATTTTGAATTCAGAATCAGTGATGTGGTTATCAATCGGGGTGCTGAATTTATCGTGGTTATCGCTGGAAGCATTATGCGTATGCCCGGTTTGCCCAAATCACCGCAGGCATTGAAAATAGATATGGTAAACGGATATATTGAAGGATTAAGTTAATCAAAAATAGCTTTTTCATCGTTTTGTTTTTAAAGTTTTGAGAGCCTTAGTGGCTCTCTTTTTTTTAAGGATTGAATGAATTCATGCATTATTACTGATAATATTTATAAATTTGAAAACTTCACACGACATTGAATTTTGATGATAAGAAAAATTGGATAAACAATTTCCTACACGATAATTTTCTGATGCTAAAAATCAGAAACCGTTTTTTACCTGCCACTCAAATCGGGCAGGTGCAGTTGTATCATCACTACCGTGAACTTGCCCGTCGAAATGAACTACCGTCGATTTCTGAAACCGGTTTTAGGGTTTTTTCACAATTTGAAGAAGACGGATTATTACTTTTTGTTTTTTCGGTGCTGGGAATGAATCAGAAAACTTTTATAGAAATTGGTTCTGATGACGGAATTAACAGTAATTCAGCAAATTTATATTTTAATTTCGGCTGGCGAGGCTTGTTTATCGACGCCAATCAGAAAAGCATTAAAAGAGGAATTAAATTCTACAACAAATATCCGCACCCTTGGTTTTACAAACCAAAATTCTGTTGTGCAAAAGTTTACAGAGAAAACATCAATGAACTCATTAAAGAAAATGGATTTGAGGGTGAAATCGGATTGTTGTCAATCGATATTGACGGAAATGATTATTGGGTATGGGATGCACTGGAAGTCGTTAAACCTCAGCTTGTCATTATAGAAACTCACAATGAATTCGGTTTGGAAAACATTGTGGTTCCGTATGATGCTGACTATTATTATCCGGGTAAGCATCCGCTCTATCACGGTGCTTCTCCGGTTGCAATGACCAAACTTGCCAACAAAAAAGGATACCGGTTAATCGGGTCAAATGACCTTGGTTTTAACTTTATTTTTCTGAGAAATGACCTGGCTGTTGACCAGATTCCTGAAGTCAGTGTTGAATCACTGTTGAAACATCCTTCTGTGTGGGAAGGTCACAAAGGATTTGACGAAATCAGAGACTGGGAATATCTCGAAGGTTAATTCAATAAAAAAAGGCCATTCTTTATGAACAGCCTTCTGTTTGATCGATTAATTTTTTATTTTAACGATTTTGAGTTTCGAAGTTCTTTTACATCTGAATCACTTTTCAGATTTTTGGACTCAACATTTCTTTTAGCTTTCATCTTCTGACCTTTTTTCACTTTGTCAGCATCTTTCATCTCATGTTTCTTTTTTGAGTAATCGCCTCTGTTGGTTTTTTTTCCATGATCCGCTTTTCTGAAATCACCTTTTTTTAAATTCTTACCGTCTTTTTGAGAATCCATCTTATTTTTTCTCATTTCAGCTCTTTTTTGCTGCCACTCAGCTTTTTGTTCAGGTGTCATATTTTCAAATCTTTCATTTTTCTGAACTTTCACTGATTCTTTTTTAATTTCAGATTTTTGAATTTGATTTTTCTGTTGTGCCAGCCCGAAACTTATTCCAAAAGTAATCAGACTGATTGCAAGTAATTTCTTCATTTTGTTTGATTTTATTAATTATTCTACACTCATGTTTCAATCTTCATACCAAAGTTTTTTCTGACTGGCAACTGATGTGTTTACCGACTCTGTCAAAATTAAAACATAAACTGTATCTTTGTGAAAATCGATTTTTTAACCTTAAAACTTATTTAATTATGGCCGGGCATAGTAAGTGGTCGAATATTAAAGAGAGAAAAGGAGCTCAGGACAAGAAACGCTCAAAACTCTTTTCAAGAATCATCAAAGAAATTCATGTTGCAGTCAAAGAAAATGGTCTAAACGGTGATCCCGAAACCAATCCTGCACTGAGGAATGCAATCCAGAATGCAAAAGGCGTAAATATGCCAAAGGACAATGTGGACAGAGCCATCAAAAAAGCTATGGGCGAAGGCAGTGAAAACTATCAGCACCTGTCGTTTGAGGGATACGGCCCACACGGAATTGCAATTTTTGTAGAATGTACTTCTGACAATCAGAATAGAATTGTGGCGGAAATCCGTTCAATTTTCACCAAATACGGCGGAAATCTCGGAACCAACGGTTCTCTCGAATTCCTTTTTGACCGAATGGGTGTTTTTACAATTGAAAAGGAGAAACTTGAAACAGACTGGGAAGAATTACAACTCGAAGTGATAGAATTCGGTGCCGAATCATTTGATGAAACCGATGAAACTTATATAATTTATTCTGATTTTACAGACTTTGGAAAACTTTCTTCAAAATTGGAAGAACTCGGTGTTGAAGTGAAAAATTCAGAACTTCAAAGAATTCCAACCAATACCGAAGAACTGCCGGTTGATCAGGCAATATCGATTATGAAAATGATTGATGTATTCGAAGACAACGACGATGTTCAAAATGTTTTTCACAACTTGGAACTTACCGATGAACTTGCAGAAGAACTGTCAAAATAATTTTGCAAAAAATCATTTCTTTAGAAAATATCATTAATTTAGTTTTATGAAAGATTTGATGGGCAAAGCAATTTGGGATTATTATTACAATAATTCTCCCGAAGATATCTTAACCGAAACCACGATTTCGGAGCAGGACATATTACCGGTAGCTTATTTGTTCAGAAGTTTTGAAGAAATGCCACCCGTTGAACAAAAAGCGATGGAACTCTCTTTTGGGAAAGTTCTGGATGCGGGTGCTGCCGCAGGTGCTCACAGTATTTATCTTCAAAACCAAAAAGGACTCGATGTCACAGCTCTCGATATTTCAAAATTGTCAATTGAAATCTGTGAGAAAAGAGGTATCAAAAAATGTGTTCACGGAAATCTTCTTGAATTCAATCAGGGAAAATTTGACACAATTCTTTTGATGATGAATGGTACAGGCGTTTTTGAAAACACTTCCAAAGTTGATATTTATCTTCAAAAGTTAAAAACACTGCTCGAACCCGGTGGTCAGATTCTGGTTGACAGCACCGATATTATTTATATGTACGGTAATGAAGACGGAATTATCATGCCCGAACATATTTATTACGGAGAAGTTGAATTTTTTGTAAGCTACAAAGGCGAAGATGAAGATCCTTTTACAATGCTCTACCTCGATTTTGATATTTTCAGTAAAATGGCTGTGAAAAACGGTTATAAAATCAAGAAAGTATTCAAAGACGGATTTTCTTATCTCGCCAAATTAACAATTGACTGAATCAAAAAAAATCTGCTTCGGAAGGAAACAGATTTTTCATATTTGTTAAACCGGAGTACGGTTGATGTTTAAATCACGCCCAGCTCCTTGCCTACTTTGGTGAAACCGGCAATTGCTTTGTCAAGTTGCTCTCTGGTATGAGCCGCAGACAGCTGAACCCTGATTCTCGCTTTGTCTCTCGGCACAACCGGGAAGAAAAATCCGATAACATAAATTCCTTCATCAAGTAATTTATCTGCCATAGTCTGAGATAATTTTGCGTCATACAACATCACCGGAACAATCGCTGAATCACCGTCAGGAATATCAAAACCGGCTGATTTCATTTCTTTTCTGAAATATTCGGCATTGTCCATCACCTTGTCTCTGAGAGCTGTATCTTTTTCAAGTAAATCAAAAACATGGAGCGCTGCACCAACTATTCCGGGTGCAAGAGAATTCGAAAATAAATAAGGTCTCGATCTTTGTCTGAGCATTTCAATCACT
>CAYFWH010000002.1:44808-45037 GCA_964346785.1 uncultured Weeksellaceae bacterium
TTTTCCGGCAGTAAAACCCCCCATAGCACCGCCAAGCGCTTTTCCAAGCGTCGAAGTTATGATATCTACTCTGCCCATAACATCACAATATTCGTGTGTTCCTCTTCCGGTTTTTCCAATAAATCCGGTTGCATGAGAATCATCTACCATAACCAATGCATCATATTTATCAGCCAAATCACAAACACCTTTCAGATTTGCAACAATACCATCCATTGAGAAAACACCG
>CAYFWH010000003.1:0-44025 GCA_964346785.1 uncultured Weeksellaceae bacterium
TGGTCAGCATTGTAGCGGTAGAGTTCTGCCAATGTTTTTGAAAAGTCCAGTGTATAATTTGGGTAGGGCAGAACTACTTCCTGAGCACGTTGTCTTCTTTTTGAGTTAAAGAAAACAAAGGCAGCAGCTAAACATAAAAGTATATAAAAGGCAGTACGAAGCTGCTTGTTTTTCATTATAAATGATAAACTGTTGAAAAAATTGCTGTTTTTGTTTGAGTTGTCGTAGTGACGGGACAAAATTCTTTTATTATCCCACAGGATATTTCTTCCTTCAGCATAAGACAATACATCAACAGCATATTGATAATGATTTTTCTTTAGCATTTCATAATTTGTAAAAGCTATCGGTTCAAGGTGCAGCAAAAGACTGCCGCGGCCATAGTAATATTTAATAAAATTTGGTTCTGTTTTTTCTTTAGTATTCAGATAGCCAAGAACATCTGTATAGTTTTCATCAAATTTTTTAAAGTACATATTACTTTTTCCTTTTCCGTCAAAAACATATTCATTTGTTTTCTTGTCAGTATTTACGGTCAATTTCACAGATTCCCACTGAGAACTGCCCTCTATTTGAGCTACATCTATCCCCAGTTCCTTAACCAGTTCTTCGTCTATTCCGGAAATCGAGAGGAAAGCATTACCGCCCTGATTGACAAATCTTAATATTTTTACCCATGTATAGTCTTCAAAGAACGGATAATCATAAATAAACATATAGAGATTTTCATCAGTGGCTATGTCGTCATTCAAAAAGAAATCAAAAGTATTTTCTTTGATATCTGTAATTTCAGATTCCGGAAAGATTTTGTTGAGCTCTTTTCTCAAAACCATTGTGCCGTACGGAATGCTTTGCTCTGAATCAAAAGTTTTACTCCAGTTGACATTTCTGTTGCCACTGTCGGAACATCCGGTGAAAAGCAAAACCAGAATCAAAATCAGATATTTTCTAAATCCCTTTGTCATTTCAATTTATTTAAAGTTTTTAGAAAAAATCGTTCTGCTTTGTTGAAATCATCCTGATTGATTTCAAAATTCCCATACCATATATAATCATAGATATGTATATTTTTAAAGAAATCGTCCTGTATCGGATTTTTGGTTAATTCAGAATAATATTCAAAATTGGTTTTGTCTTTATTCCATTTGATTAATTTTTTGTTAGTCAATACCTGTAGTACCCAAAGGAAATAATACCGTACTGCCCGTCTGTAATCATTATTTAATTTTGATTTGCTAATAAGACTTTCAAAATCATTGTTTTCGATATTTTCTTTGTCTTCAAAAAATTGTTCGGCTGAAGTATCAAAATTGATCTTCCTTTTACTTTTTCCAAAAGAAAAACCACCTGAATTTTTAATGATTTGATAAACGATTATAAATACAATCAATGCGATAATAACATACATCAGTATTTTCCCCAATACAAGAGGCATTTTTATACTGGGCAGATTCATTTTTCGCGGTTCAACTTCCTTTTTTTCTGTTTCGTACTGAAATCGTTTGCCCTTGTAATTGTCTTTGAATTTTGGATCTAATTCCCGCTGCTGATAATAAGTTTCTCCTCTTTCAGACTTTTGGGGTGCTGAGAATTTTTCTTCTTCCTGATAGTAATCATCACCGGCATATTCTTCAACTTCATCATAGTAATATTCATCGTCGTAATATCCATCGTCTGAATCAGAAAAACCGGCAGCAATACAAAATTGAGTCATATTCAGATTAAAAAATAAAATTACCGGCAAAAGAATTTTAAGCTTTTTCATGGGCAATTTCTTTTAATAAATATGAAATGTCTTTCTGACTTTTTCTGTAAACTTTTAAAGGATAAACCAGGTAGTACCAACTGATTAAAGCCAGGCTTCCCAAAACGATAAACCCGGCGATAACAATCGGCATATTTTTGGCATACTGAGTGATGAATCCTTCAATCATAGCTGCTGCAACAGTAAACGGAATGGTACTGATGACAATTTTCAATGCTGCTTTTCCTTTTTGAAAAAAGGCTTGCTTTCTACTGAGAATACCCGGAAACAAATAACTGGTTCCAATCAGCAGACCCGCACCAATTTCAATGCACATAGCAAAAATCTCCATTGAGCCATGCATCCAAATTGTTCTGAGCGATAAAAAGAAATGCCCTTTTTCGAAAAACATATACTGAAAACTTCCGACCATCACTCCGTTGACAAGCATAAAATACAGCGAACCAACTCCTGCAAACAAACCATATAAAAAAGAAGTCAGTCCAACTCTGAGGTTATTGAAAGCTATGAAAAAGAAACTGTTGAAATCACCAATTTTACTATTGTTGTTATAAACCGCCAGCGGGTCACCATTTTTTATGTTTTCTTCGGTCATGTTTACATAACCGTCACCAAGTATGGAACGAACAAAGTCGGGTTCATACATTGCTGAAAAAACACCAATAAAAACCATTAAAAAGAAAACCGCAAATGAAAAATAAAAATATTTTCGGTATTGGTACATAATCATCGGGACTTCATAAGTCCAGAAATTTTTGAAACCCTTTTCTTTTCTTCTGTGACCATAAATTTTATGATAAGCTGTTACAGTAATGGCATTCAGATATTTGATTACATTGCTTTTAGGATAATAAGTCTGTGCAAATGCCAAATCATTATTGACCTGAATAAACAGTTCAGCCCATCTTTCGGGTTTCTTTTCCGAAGATTTATACAATGATTTTTCAAATTCCAACCATTTTTCTTTATTTTGTCTTATGAAAGCAGCTTCTCTCAATCAGAATTTGTTTTTTTTAGTGTGAGTCATCAAATATAAAAAAATAAACTGTTGAACTAAGCCGGAGCATAAAATTTTATGTAAAATGGAATTTATCAAAATTAAAACACCGCTTAATGTAAATGTGAATGTAAGACACGCAGGTGCCGGCAGAAGATTGTTAGCGTTTCTGATTGATCAGTTTGTAATTTTTTTGTATTTGTGGCTGATTATTTATGTGATGGCAGACATACTGAGTTTTGATTTTAATTTATTTAATTACTTTGATGAGGATTTTTTTGATTACCAGGCTTTTTTAGAAATTATTTTCACAATACTGATGTTTCCCGCCTTTTTTTATTCACTTTGGACTGAAATGCTTTTTAACGGTCAGACAATAGGAAAAATGGTGATGGGAACGAGAGTAGTAAAGATTGATGGATATAAAGCAGGTTTCCCTGAATACTTCACCCGATGGTCTTTCAGATTTATAGATTTTTGGACAGGAATGTTCCTTTTACTTTTTATGATTCCGGTTGTAGGTGAAGAAGCAGCCTATATTATGGCTATGCTTTTGATGTTTTTAAGTGGACTGGTTGCGTTTATCTTTGTCATAAATACAAAAAATGCACAACGACTTGGCGATATAGTTGCAGGAACGACTGTACTGAAATTAAAAGAAAAAGAATCTATCAACATCACCATCCTCGAAGATATTGTTGATGCTTATATCCCCAAATACGAGCAGGTTGTGAGATTGACTGACAATGATGCAAGAATTATAAAAGACACATTTATAAGAGCTAAGAAAAGCAGAGATCACAGAACCATCAAAAAATTGAGAGAAAAACTGGAATCTGTTATGGATATTCAAACCAGTCAGTCAGATGCTGATTTCATTGATACTGTGATGAAAGATTTTAATTATTATACCCAAAAAATGTAATGGAAATATATATAGATGAACTGAAATATAAACTCGAAAACTATGATGGTAATTTGCCCGGACAACAGGCACAACTCAAACTTTCGCCACCATACAGACATGCTTACGATCTGGAAGATGTAAAAAAAAGTAATCCCAGAATTGCAGCCGTTTTAATCATGCTTTACGAAAATGAATATGGTGAAATAGAATTCCCTGTTACACTTCGTCAGATTTATCAGGGACCGCACTCCAATCAGATTTCATTGCCGGGTGGCTCTTTTGAACCTGAAGACATTGAGCTTTCAAATACTGCTGTTCGCGAAACCCGTGAAGAACTCGGTGTTTTTGAAGAGGATATAGAAATTGTAAAACAATTGACCGAACTTTATATTCCGCCAAGTAATTTTTTGGTTTACCCATTTGTCGGTTTTTATGACGGATTGCCTGAATTTTATCCTCAGCACGAAGAAGTCGCAAGAGTACTTCCGTTAGATTTGGGTGCGTTCTTAAGAGCAAAACCTGAAAACTTTGAAAAAGAATTTTCGGGTATGAAAGTCGATATTCCGGGTTATGATCTAGGTGAGAATGAATATATTTGGGGAGCGACAGCAATGATTTTAAGTGAATTCGCTGAATTGGTTGAAAAACTATAAATTTGCAATTCTTAAAGGGAGGAATTAATGGGAAAGCAAAAAGCAGTTAAGAAAAATGTGTACAGAGACGCATTTGGTCATTTGTATTTTTTAAAAAGGTCATTGATTTTCATTCTTGGAGGACTTACTTACTTCAGATACAGCGCTTACAATAAACTCAAAATTTGCGGAACAGAGAATTTGTTGAAATTACCAAAGACCAATATATTATTTGTATCCAATCACCAGACTTATTTTGCAGATGTCTTTGCGATGTACCATGTCTTTTGTAGTCTGAATAATGGTTTTGTAAATACAATCAAAAACCCTGTTTATCTTTTGAATCCTAAAATTGACTTTTACTATATTGCTGCAGAAGAAACCATGAAAAATAATTTTCTGACCAAACTTTTTGCTTATACCGGAGCAATTACTGTTAAAAGAACATGGCGTGCAAACGGTAAAGATGTAAACCGTCAGGTAGATATCAGTGAAATCACAAACATCGAAAAAGCTTTGGAAAATGGGTGGGTAGTGACTTTCCCACAGGGAACTACAACAGCTTTTGCACCCGGACGAAGAGGTACAGCACATTTGATCAGAGCGACCAAACCAATCGTTGTTCCGGTTGTGATTGACGGCTTCAGAAGAGCATTTGATAAAAAAGGTTTGAAAATAAAAAAAATGGGCGGTACACCAACAATGAAATTTAAAGAACCTCTGGAAATTGACTGGGACAATGATGACTCAAATTCAATTATGAAAAAAATAATGGATTCAATCGAACAATCACCTGAGTTCTTGAAAGTGAAACCAATTGAAGATATTTTGGCTGACGAAGAACCAAGAAATTTTTTCAGCTGATGAAAAAAGTACATTTTATAGCAATCGGAGGTAGTGCGATGCATAATCTCGCCATTGCATTACACCAGAAAGGATATAAAGTAACCGGTTCGGATGATGCGATTTTTGAACCTTCAGCGTCCAGACTGAAAATCAGAGGTTTACTGCCTGAAGAATTTGGATGGTTTCCCGAAAAAATCACTGCTGACCTCGATGCTGTAATTCTTGGCATGCACGCACACGCCGATAATCCCGAAATGCTGAAAGCGAAAGAACTCGGTATAAAAATTTATTCTTATCCTGAATATCTTTACGAACAGTCAAAAAATAAAACCAGAGTTGTTATTGCTGGTTCACACGGAAAAACCACAATTACTTCGATGATTCTTCATGTTTTGCATTATCACAAAAAAGATGTGGATTATATGGTGGGCGCACAACTCGATGGTTTTGATGTAATGGTCAGACTGACTGAAGAGAATGAATACATGATTATGGAAGGCGATGAATATCTGTCATCAGCACTCGACAGGAGACCTAAAATTTTGTTGTATCATCCTGACATTGCAGTAATTAGCGGTATTGCATGGGACCATGTCAATGTTTTTCCGACTTTTGAAAACTATGTTCATCAGTTTGAATTATTTACCGATTCAATTTCAGAAAATGGAGTTTTGATTTATAATAAAACCGATGAAAATGTTGAGAAAACAGCCGGAAATTCAAAAAATCAGATTCAAAAAATAGCTTATCAGATTCCGGAGCATTTTATAATGGATGGTGTTTCTTACCTCAAAACTGAATTTGGTGATATTCCACTCAAAGTTTTTGGAGACCATAATCTGTCCAATATGGAGGCTGCCAGAAATGTCTGTAATCAATTGAGGATTGACAACGAATCTTTTTATGAAGCGATTCAAACTTTCAAAGGCGCATCCAAAAGACTGGAGTTGATTAACAAAACCAAAGATTTTATTGCTTATAAAGATTTTGCACATGCACCGAGCAAGGTGATTTCGACTACAGAAGCGGTTAGTTTACAGTTTCCGGACAAAGAACTGGCTGCGTTTTTGGAACTCCATACTTACAGCAGTTTGAATCCGAAGTTTTTATCTGAGTACAAGGGAGCGCTTGAAAAAGCAGATTACAAAGTTGTTTATTACAATCCCGAAGCATTGAAAATCAAAAGAATGGATTATATTTCTCCCGATGATATAAAAGATGGATTTGGAGACCAAAACATTCTTGTATTCACTTCTTCAGAAGAGTTGAAAAATTATCTTGAAAATACAGACAAAAAAAATAAAGTTTTTCTGATGATGAGTTCTGCCAATTTTGGAGGAATCGATTTGATGAAAATATTTTCTTGATTTTTCCATTTTGTTCAATTGAACTGAGTTCTTATATTTATCAGTTCTAATGACACACAAATGAGAAATCTATTTTTTGCAATTTTTTTATTCCTTTTTATTTTCAAACTAAATGCTCAGAATCAGTTGATTCCACAACCTAAAGAACTGGAATTGATTCAGGGAGAATTTGTAATTCCCGATATTTTACTGATTTCAAATGAGCTTCCGTTGGAGGAAAGCCGTTATCTGTCTGAAAGATTAGATGGTAAATTCAAATTTGAAACAGCAAAAGATTCAAATGCACATTTAATTAAAATAAAAAATAGAGATATCAAAAATCCGGAAGCATATGCAATTGAGATTTCAAATAACCGGATTCAAATCAAATACGGAGACAATGTTGGCTACTTTAGAGCTTTGCAAACATTGGCGCAATTGTTTGAAGAACACAGAGATGACAAGGTATTGCCCAATCTGAGAATTAATGATGAACCTCAATTCAAATGGCGCGGAATGCACCTCGATGTTGTCCGGCATTTCTTCACGGTCGAAGAAGTCAAAAAATATCTCGATTATCTGGCGATGTATAAAATCAATACTTTCCACTGGCATCTGACCGATGATCAGGGCTGGCGAATTGAAATTAAAAAATATCCTAAACTGACCGAAATTGGTTCGAAAAGAAAAGAATCGATGATTGGTCCTTATGGCGACAACAAATTTGATGGCGTTCCTTACGGTGGTTTTTATACTCAGGAAGAAATTAAAGAAGTAATTGAATATGCCCAAAAACTCCATATCAATATTGTTCCCGAAATAGAAATGCCCGGTCATGCACTTGCTGCATTGTCTGCTTATCCTGAACTTGCTTGTACCGCAGGCCCTTTTGAAGCGGCAACAAAATGGGGTGTTTTTGACGATGTTTTCTGTCCAAAAGACGAAACCTTTGAATTTTTGGAAAATGTACTGACCGAAGTGATGTCGCTTTTTCCATCTGAATACATTCATATCGGAGGCGATGAATGTCCAAAAGTTCGTTGGAAAGAATGTGCGCATTGTCAGGCATTGATGAAAAAAGAAGGACTGAAAACAGAAGAAGAATTACAAAGCTATTTTATTCAAAGAATTGAAAGATTTGTGAACAGCAAAGGTAGGAAAATCATTGGCTGGAATGAAATACTCGAAGGCGGACTCGCACCCAATGCAGCGGTAATGAGCTGGACAGGTGAGGAGGGAGGGATTGAGGCTGCACAAACCAAACATTTTGCGGTAATGACGCCGGGCGGATATTGTTATTTCGACCATTATCAGGGTGATCCTCAAAATGAACCATTGGCATTTGGCGGATTTACACCTTTGGATAAAATCTATTCATATCATCCTATACCTGAAGTGTTAACGGAAGAAGAAGGAAAGTATATACTTGGTGTTCAGGCAAATCTCTGGGCTGAATATATTCTTGATTTTAAGCATGTGGAATATATGTTGTTTCCGAGGCTAATGGCTTTGGCAGAAGTTGGCTGGGGAACAAATCAACCCGAAAAATATCTCGATTTTGAAAATAAAGTGGTAGAACATTTTAAATATCTGAATGAAAAAGGAATTAATTATGCCAAAAGCATTTTCAATCCGAGCGGAAAAGTTATCAGAAGCGGAAATGGTATTGCGTATGAATTGTATATGTCAAAAGATATTCAAAACATACGATACACAACCGATGGCAGCGAACCGACATTTAATTCTTATGCTTATTCAGAGCCGATTCCTGTCAAACAACCGATGAAAATTCAGGCAGGATATTTTGAAAACGGTGAATTAAAATCTGCTGTTACGAGTCAGAGATTAAATGTGAGTAAATCAACCGGAAAGCCTATTGTGCTGGTCAATCAGCCTGCACCAAATTATGCTTTTGGCGGCGCACTGACCTTGGTGGACGGAATAGAAGGTGACCCAAAAGTTTTGGGTAAAACCTGGTTGGGTTTCAGTGGTACAGATGTGATTGCAACCATTGATTTTGGAAATAAAACTGATTTTTCAAGTATTTACTTTAATTCACTCAACAACAAAGGAAGCTGGATTCATCTGGCAGGCGGAGCAAAAGTTTTGATTTCGGATGACGGAGTGGACTTTAGAGAAGTTGGTCAGGTAAGTAAACAGAAAATTGAAGAAATGAATGGCAGAGTCAGAATCAATTTTATTCCGGCTCAATCTGCCCGTTATTTGAAAGTTGAAATTTATAATGCGGGTATTATTCCTGACGGTGATTCGGGTGCAGGACATGAAGCCTGGCTTTTTGTGGATGAGATTGGTGTGAAGTGATGTTTTTTTTGAAATGTTAATTGATTTAATTTGGTTTTGAATTCAAATCTCACTAAAATTGAAATCCAAAACCAAAAGCAAATCAATGGAGTTTTTTTTGACAACCTCCGAGCCGGATGAACGACCGGTTTATCTTACCGGAAATTTCAATCATTGGAATCCGAGAAGTCCGAAATTCAAATTAAAGGAAATCGATCAACAGCATTTTTACATCAGAATTGATGATGAATTATTACCTGAAATCATTGAGTATAAGTTCACAAGAGGTGGCTGGGAAAATGGTGAACTCGATAAAAATGGCAGAATCAGTGCGAACCGAAAAGTATTGAAGTCAAAAAGGATAGCAAAAGATACTGTAGAAAAATGGAGACTGAATTGGGGACCTTTCAAAAAAGAGTATTTTCCGATAGTTGAATTGGTTGACAGTGAGTTTTTTATACCACAATTAGATAAAACCAGAAAAGTTTGGGCTTTGCTTCCTTTTGATTATTATGAATCTAAGAAAAAATATCCGGTACTTTATCTACAAGATGCACAAAATCTATTTACGGGTACAGAATTCGGGAATTGGGAAATCGATAAAAAATTGTCGATTCTGGCAGAATACGGCAGAGGTGATTTGATTGTAATTGCAGTTGAACACGGTGGTGAGGATAGAATTAAAGAATATGTTTTTAAAAATCCAAAACTAACCGAAGAAGCTGAAGGAAAAAAGTATATCCGTTTTATCACTGATACGCTTAAACCGTTTATCGATTCAAAATACAGAACGCTAAAAGACCGGGAAAACACCGGAATTGGCGGTAGTTCGCTCGGTGCATTAATCAGTATTTATGCCGGTTTGCTTTATCCCGAAGTTTATTCTAAATGGTTGTTGTTTTCACCATCTTTATGGGTGGAGCCCAATAACAACTATCCGCTGGTTAGTTTTCAGCATCCGTTCAGAACCAAGGTCTATTTGTATGGAGGAATGAAAGAAAGCAAAGATATGCTGAAAAGAGTTGCAAGTTTTGAAAAAACACTTGAGCTTTGGGAAAAGCAAGAATACTTTGATTTTAAGGTCAGAACTGTCATAAACGAGGACGGACTTCATCAGGAATTTTTCTGGTCACAGGAATTTCCGCAAGCAGTAGAATGGTTGTTTTATGACAGTTTGGAAGATCCTTTAACAATTATTGAAAACGCCTATAATTCAAAAGAAAAGAGATATGATTTCGATTAAAACTTTAACTAAAAATAACAATCAGAATTTTAATTTATTTACCGAAGAAACTGTTGAAAAAGGTATAAAGGAATTTCCTGAAATTACTGATTTCTTCAAAGGTAAAAAAGACGAATTCTTTGTAAAAATCACTGAAAATAAAATTGATTTTTTAATTGGAATCGGAAAAGAGAATCAATTAAAGGACACTGATTTCTATGAAATCGCTAAAAAGTTTTCAAATGAATTCAGAGATAAATTTAAAAAGATTCCAACCTCAATTTTGGGAGATTTCAGTCAAAATCAAATCAAAGAATTTGTGACAGGACTGTTTTCAGGAACCTACAATTATCCATTTGACAAAGAACATCCTTTTTGGAATGAAGATTTTGAACTAAATCTAAAAGGCTTTGAAAACGATACATTAGAAGAGCTGTCTATAAAAGTTGAGGCTTTGTGCTACGGTCAGTTTGCAGCGATGGAATGGATGAACAAACCACCAAATCAGAAAACTGCAAAACAACTGACTTTCTTTTTGGCTGAAGAATCCAGAAAATTAAAAATCAAATTCAAACAACTCAACAAAGCAGAATGTGAGCAGGAGGGAATGGGTGCATATCTCGCCGTTAACAGTGCAAGTGCCCAGGATGCTGCTTTCACGGTACTTGAATACAACTGTGGTGTAGAAAATTCAAAAACCATTGGTTTGGTTGGAAAATGTGTTTTGTTTGATACCGGAGGAATCTCGATTAAACCGGCTCAGAACATGCATTACATGAAAAGCGACATGGGCGGCGCAGCAGCTGTTTTTGGTGCGTTGTTTACAGTTGCAAAACTAAAACTTCCGGTCAATCTGGTTGCGGTTTTGCCAATTACAGATAATGTGATTTCAAATCAGGCCTGTCTTCCGGGCGATGTTGTTCGTGCAAGTAACGGAAAAACAATTGAAATTTTAAATACGGACGCAGAAGGAAGACTGACACTTGCCGACGGACTTGCCTATATCACTAAACACTATCAAACCGATATTTTACTGGATCTGGCAACGCTGACAGGTAGTGCAGTTAGAATGTTTGGAACAACCTGTGCACCCTATTTTTCAAACCAGCCTGAACTGAGGGCTCAAATTGAAAAATCGGCTGAAAAAAGCGGTGAACTTGTATGGAATTTACCTTTGTGGAAGGTTTGGGAAGACGATATCAGCTCAGGTGTTGCTGATTTGAAAAATATATCGATGAAACCTTATGGTGACTGTATTGTTGCGGCGAAATTTTTAGAGCAATTTACTGATAACCATCCTGCATGGGCTCATTTTGACATTGCGGGAATGGCTTTTGGAGATGTGATTTATTCAAAAGAAAAGGCAGCTACCGCATACGGTGTCAGACTGTTATTTGATTTTATTTCTAACTTTTAACTAAAACAAAATATGAAAACAATTGTTTGTCTCAGCTGCCAGTTCAAAGGAAATGATTTTTTGAAGGAAGCCAAAAAGCTTGGTAATTATTTGATTTTAATTACTTCTGAAAGTCTCAAAGATGAAGCTTGGGAAAGAGATTCTGTAGATGAATTCTATTACATGCCAGAAATAAAAGAGAGTTATTGGAACATGGATTTTCTAATCAAAGGAATTGCACATTTACTCAAGACAAGGAAAATTGATTCGATTGTTGCTTTTGATGATTTTGATGTTGAAAAAGCTGCAGAACTAAGGGAAACTTTCAGAATTCCGGGAATGGGAATGACAACTTACCGTTATTTCAGAGATAAACTCGCAATGCGTCAAAAAGCAAAAGACGCTGAAATTAAAATTCCTGAATTTACATCGATTTTTAATGATGAAAAAATCAATCATTTCATTGAGAAAAATCAATCACCATGGATGTTGAAACCTCGTTCTGATGCATCAACCCATGGAATTGAAATCATAGAAAATAAAGATGAACTATGGCAGGCAATACACAAACTCGGTGACGAGAGAATGAACTATTTACTTGAATCTTTTGAACCGGGCGAAGTATATCATGTGGACAGTTTGATTGCAAATGGCAGAATGGTTTTCTCTAATTTTTCAAAATATCTGAAGCCGCCATTTGAAGTAACCAGAAAAGGCGGAGTTTTTTGTACGGTTAATGTGGGAAGGAGATCAAAAGATGCAGAAGAATTAACCAAAATTAACCGAAAAGTTATGACAAGTTTTGGAATCAGAGACGGAGTGAGCCACAGTGAGTACATCAAAGGAAAAGATGGTGAATTTTACTTTTTGGAAACTTCATCCCGAATGGCAGGAGCGCATATTCCAACGATGATTGAAGCTGCTACCGGAATTAATTTCTGGAGTGAATGGGCAAAAATTGAAACCCAGTCGTTAAGAGGTGAAAAATACATTTCTCCGACTCCGGTTAGATTTTATGCCGGTTTATTATTGGCAATGACAACAAATAAAAAACTTGATATACAGCCATTTGTAAACAATGAGTTTTATAAAGAAGTTTTTAAAGATTATCATATCGGTGTAGTTTACAGAGCTGATAAACCTGAGATTTTGATGGAGAGAATTGAAAATGCGATGGATTATATCAAAGAGAATTTAATGATTTCGAATTAAATGACTTATTATTTCAAAATACAACTTAGAGAAGTGATTATGCCGCCGGTTTGGAGAAGGCTGAAAGTGAAGTCTGATATTAGTTTTCAAGAATTTCATCAGATCATTCACGAAGCTTTTGGTTGGTTTGAAAACTCTGAATATTATTTTGAATCAAAGAAAAATATAACCTATGGAATTAATTTTTCAGAAATGATTTTGAGTGACTATTTTTCTGATGACACTAAAATGTTAATTCATCATTACAATCCGTCTGATAAATGGGAGCATGCGATATTTCTGGATAAAATCACAGATGAAAAAATGAGCTTTCCTGAGCTTATAGCCGGAAAAGGAGCATGTCCGGTTGAAGGTTGTGGTGGAGTATGGGCATACGAAAGAGTGAAGAAGTTTCTAAGAAATCCTGACAGCGATGAGTGGCATGAAGTGATGATTGAGCTTTACGGTCATTTGGCTGAAGAAAATTTCGATCCTGAATTTTTTGATTTTGAAATTACCGCTCAGAATTTGAAAAAAATAAAATTCAATTAAAAAATCAATTTCAACATCTTACTTATTTCTGCAATGTTTGTCGTAATTTTGCAACCTTAAAAAATTATATGCAAAACATTAGAAATATCGCGATTATCGCCCATGTGGATCACGGAAAAACAACTTTGGTTGACAAAATTCTGCATTTTACAAATGCATTGAAAGAAAATAATGACAACCAGGGACTTGTTATGGATAACAATGATTTGGAGCGGGAGAGAGGCATCACGATTTTTTCAAAGAATGCGGCAGTCGAATATAAAGGCGTGAAAATTAATGTAATAGACACACCCGGGCACGCCGATTTTGGTGGTGAAGTAGAAAGAGTTTTGAAAATGGCTGACGGAGTTGCATTATTGGTTGATGCATTTGAAGGACCGATGCCGCAAACTCGTTTTGTTTTGCATAAAGCGCTTGAATTAGGTTTAAAACCTTTGGTGATTGTCAATAAAGTTGACAAGCCCAATTGCCGGCCGGAAGAAGTGTATGAAGATGTTTTTGATTTGTTTTTTAATTTGGATGCTACCGAAGAACAACTTGACTTTCCGACTTTCTACGGTTCATCAAAACAGGGATGGTTCAATACCGAGAATGTTCCTGTGGATGATATTTCACCGCTTTTAGACGGAATTGTTGAATATGTTCCGGCTCCCGAAACTGCTGAAGGAACACTTCAGATGCAGATTACTTCGCTCGATTATTCATCATTTTTAGGAAGAATTGCGGTGGGTAAAATTTCGAGAGGAAGTCTAAAAGAAGGGCAGTGGGTGAGTCTGGTTAAAAATGACGGAACGGTTACCAAACAAAAAATAAAAGAATTATATACTTTTGAAGGTCTTGCGAAGAGAAAAACAAAAGAAGTTCAGGCAGGAGATATCTGTGCTGTAGTGGGCATTGATAATTTTCAGATTGGTGAAACACTGGCTGATATTGACAATCCGGAAGGTATGGCAGGAATAAAAATCGATGAACCAACAATGAGTATGTCGTTTGGTATCAACGATTCACCATTCTTTGGACAAGACGGAAAATTTGTTACCAGCCGTCATTTGATAGAAAGACTTGAGAAAGAGCTCGAAAAAAATCTTGCTTTGAGAGTAGAACCAACACCTGATTCAAATACTTATCTGGTTTATGGCCGTGGAATTATGCATTTATCAGTTTTGATTGAAACCATGCGCCGCGAAGGTTATGAATTAACAGTTGGTCAGCCGCAGGTGATTATAAAAGAAATTGACGGTCAGAGGCATGAACCTTATGAACTTTTGGTAATTGATGTTCCACAGGATTATTCGAGCAAGGCAATTGATTTGGTCACACAACGAAAAGGAGATTTACTGGTGATGGAAACAAAAGGTGAAAACCAGCATTTAGAATTCGATATTCCGTCTCGTGGTCTGATTGGTTTGCGTTCTCAACTATTGACTGCAACTGCCGGTGAAGCTGTAATTTCACATAATTTCAATGAATTCAAGCCATTCAAAGGAAGTATAGCCGGAAGGAGTGCTGGTGTTTTGATCAGCAAAGATCAGGGAACTTCTACACCGTATTCAATCGATAAATTGCAGGACAGAGGAAAGTTTTTTATATCACCGGGCGAAGAGGTTTATCCGGGAATGATAGTTGGTGAGCACAGCCGCCCGAATGATTTGGTAGTGAATGTAATAGAAGGAAAAAAGCTCACCAATATGAGAGCGTCCGGAAAGGATGATTCTTCTTCAATTGCACCAAAAATTGAAATGTCGCTTGAAGAATGTATGGAATATATTCAGTCTGATGAATGCATAGAAATCACGCCTCATCACATTCGATTGAGAAAAATTCTTTTGAAAGAAGAAGACAGAAAAAGACAAAGCAGAAAAGTGGAAGCCTGATAAAATCCTGACTTTTATCGAAAATTTAACTACTTCTAAAAGAATAATTTGTCGTAGCTAAAGCCAAAATTGAGGTTTTTAATTATTCCGTCGGTTAAAACCGACGGTAATGTTTATTTATTTTCAGTGTTATTTCTCAACGGATTGTAATAAAAAGGGTTCTTAAACATTTTAATCAGGGTTTCCAACTCTTCAGAATTCAGATTTTCAACTTCCTTTTTGAAATAAAATTTGGACGCTGCTTCAATTCCCTTGTTTCCATATAAAAAATCAAATTTCCGGGATAAATAACTCAAACATTGTTCTTGACTTAATTCTTTTTCGATTTTTATAGTCAGAAAATATGCAAAACTCAGATTTTCAAGACGATTATTATTTTGCTTTTTCACAAACGGATAAATGAATCTAGCCATATTAAACGATTGACACTCAGTTTTATGAATTTGTGAATTCCAAAAACCATAAACCGTACTTTTAGGAATTGAATTTTCATAAGCCACCACAAAATACTGTGCTGATTCATTTTCAATTTTTGCTTCTGCAACAATTTGGTTGAAGTCGTCTATTTTTAAATTCTTGTGAAATCTAAAAGCGTAATATCCATATATACAAGCTAATAAAACCAAAAGACTCAAAGCTAGAAATATTGTATATTTTAAGAGTTTATTCATGATTCCGTATTTTTTAATTAAAGTTTGGGTTTAAAGAGAATTAAAATCTAAATGATATTTTTTTTGTTGTATTCTTTAATGAATTCTAACAAAAATAAGGAAAGTAAATCTTAAATTTCATCTGAATCCGAATTTCTTAACTGTCAGTGTGAAGAAAAAATTATATTTGCTAAATCATAAAACCAATTCAATCAAAATAGAAATTATCCGATAATGAAAAATTTTAAACTTCTGATTCTTTTAACCCTAATATTTTCTGGGACTCAGTCATTTTCTCAAAAATTTAACCTTGAACTGAATCTTGAAAAAGGAAAGACCTACAAACAGGTTTCTTATCAGGAAGTCGTTACTGAGCAGGATTATATAGGTCAGAACATTGTCGTAACTATTATCATTACGGGCGAAATGGAATACTTTGTCAAGGACATTATTAATGATAATTACATTATGGATGTTAAATTTGGTCGGTTAGGATCTGTAATAGAATCCCCACAAGGAAAAATGGAATTCAATTCTGATATGCCTGCAGAAGATGATATTTTTTCAATGTTACTTTCTAAATTTGTGGATAAAACCTTCTCAATGGAAATGACCAAAAAAGGTAAAGTCCCTAAAATTACCGGAATAAATGAAATTATTGACGAACAGATAAATCAGCTTTCCGGTCTGCTACCGGAAGAAAATCTGGAAATGCTCAGAAAACATCTTGATGATAGTTATGGTGAAATCGCATTGAAAGAAAGTTTCGAACGCATGAATGACATTTATCCGGAAAATTCGGTTAACCTCAATGATAAATGGGTAATTCAAACCGAACTAGACTCAGCCATGCCGGGAGTTTTAACCACCACTTATCAGCTTCTTGAAACCAATCCCAATTATTATGTCATTCAGGGAAACGGAATTATAAAAATCGACAATTCTCCATCTAAACTAAAAGCTGGAAATATGAATTTGGTATATGATTTTACCGGAACTATGAATTCGCAGATCCAATTAGATTCGAAATCGGGATGGATTCATGAATTAAAAACGACTCAGGATATGAGTGGCTTTATTATTTATCTGATGGAAAACGGAGAAAAAATGAAAGTTCCTGCCACCATAAAGGGAAATCATAAAATGGCAGATTATTAATTCGGGTTATTTGACAAGTTTAATTCATAAGCTTAAACTTATATAGTTAGAACTTGCCTTTTATTTGCTGCCTGAAATGAAGAAATTGATTTAAGTTTTTCTGACTCCAAATTTATCCGGTTTTGTCATGGTTTTTGCCCAAAATTCTTCAAGGTTGAAAATGATTATATCCAAAAACCCACGCCAAAACCTATCGTGTAGATTTATTGACCCCGGGTTACACTCATCCTTTGGACTTCGTTCACCCGGAGTTATTCATATTGAACTCCTACGGAGTTATTTATATTCTCAAATTACAATATACATTATACTTAATACTTAGTACATAATACATTGTACATCAACTCCTACCTAAACCCCTCATTAATCCCTTTCAGCACCTCATTTCCCGGACACAAAACCTTTTCATTCATCTTGTTTAAAGGTTTGTCGGATGTGTTCAGGATATCGTGAAGTTCCAGTGGATCTCGGTTGATATACAGCAGTCCGGTCAGGACTTCCTGTTGGGCTTCCGCATTTTTCAGGGCGGTAATGGCCGACAGGCGGTCTTCAGGATTCCAGTCTTCTTCCAATTTATGGAGAATCAAGGCACTGCCGTCATGGAGTTCTATGGTTGCGGATTCGCCTTCGTTATAAGATTTGGTGATAGGCTCCATTTCAGGAACATAATCGGTTTTTCCGGTACAGGCGGAATGTTCTCTCACAAACGAATAGGATTTGGTAGAACCCGGATTGTTGTTGAAGGTCACGCAGGGCGAGACGATGTTCAGAAATGCAAACCCCGGATGATTCATCGCTGCTTTCAGCAAAGGAATCAACTGGTCTTTGTCGCCCGAAAAACTCTGAGCAACAAAAGAGGCACCGAGTTCAATCGCCAGACTTGCCAAATCTATCGGCTGATAAGGATTCACACTGCCAGCCTTGCTGACTGAACCCACATCGGCAGTGGCAGAATCCTGACCTTTGGTCAGTCCGTAAACTCCGTTATTCATACAGATATAAACCATGTTCAGATTTTTCCGAATGACATGCGCAAACTGACCCATTCCGATAGAAGCTGAATCTCCGTCGCCAGAAACACCGATATACATCAGTTCGCGGTTGGCGAGATTGGCACCGGTCGTTACCGCCGGCATCCGACCGTGAACAGAGTTGAAACCATGCGAATTGCTCAAAAAATAAGTCGGTGTTTTGGACGAACAGCCGATGCCCGAAAGTTTAGCGACTTTATGCGGTTCTATGTCTAACTCAAAACAAGCCTGCACAATGGCTGCACTGATGGAATCATGGCCGCAACCCGCACAAAGCGTGGATAATGCACCTTCGTAATAAGCGGATGTATAACCCAATTTGTTCTTGGGTAAATCCGGATGTCTGAATTGGGGTTTAATGTATGTCATGATTTATTATTGTATAATGTATTATTGTATAATGTATGCTTGTGGATTATTGACATTTTATTTAGTTTAAAACAATAACATTTTGTTTTTGAATTTAAAAATAACATTTAATTCTAATACTAAAGCTTATTTCATCAGATTTTTATAAATCACGCCATCTTTAACAATTACCAAAAAGTTCTTAGTTGGATTGGCAATTAAAGATAAATCCTTAATCGGATCACCATCGACCAATAATAAATCGGCCAATGCTCCCTCTTCAATCACGCCTAATTTACCCGGATAGGGACTTCTCAGGCCTGAGAGCTGCAATAATTCAGCGTTATCATGGGTAACCATTTTCAGGATTTCTGCATTGGTGAACCATTCCTGTAATTTCAGAATATATTTATTTTGTTCTTTATTCAATTCCGGTTCAAAAAGAAAATCAGTTCCCCAGGCTAATTTAACCCCTAATCTTTTAGCCATTGGCCATAATTTTTTCTGGCCTTCAATCACCGGTTTTCTTTTTTCTTTACGCATTTCGGCCATTTCAGGAGAGGATTCCATCAAATTTTGAGTACTCAACCATATTCCTTTCTCGGCCATTAACTTTAGCGTCTCCTCATCCAGCAACTGACCGTGTTCTATACATTTCACACCTGCCGTTATTGCTCTGTTTACGGCTCTTGGCGTATAGGCATGAACCATCACATAAGTTCCCCAATCTTCGGCTGCATCCACCGCTGCTTTCATTTCATCAAGTGTGTATTGGGTTACATCAACAGGGTCATAAGCTGAAGAAGTTCCGCCGCCTGCCATTACCTTAATCTGACTGGCTCCAAATCTCAGGTTTTCGCGGGTTGCGGTCAATACTTCATCTCTTCCATCTGCAATAAAGGTTGCACCAAACTCTTCGGCCCTTGAAGGTTTTCCGAAAAATCTTCTGGATTTTTCTTCAGGTGTTCTGAAATCACCATGTCCGGCGGTTTGGCTGATGGTTGCACCGGATGGCCAGATTCGGGGACCTTTGATTTGATTTTTATCAATAGCAATTTTTAAAGGGAAAATAGGACCGCCCGCATCCCGTACACTTGTGAAACCGCGCATAAGGGTGGCTTCGGCAGATTGACCAACCTTTTTCATCGCCGATTCCATATTAAAATCAGGAGACATCATTTCCTCCATCGAAAGTGCTCCAAAAGTTAAATGTACATGGACATCTATCAGTCCGGGCATCAGTGTTTTGCCTTTTCCGTTTATCGTTGTAGTGTTTTTGGATGGAGCAATAGGTTTTGAATCAATCTTTTCAATTTTGTTACCCTTAATAAGAACATTGACAGGTTCAGACAACTGTCCGGATGTTCCGCTAAAAACTTGAACATTTGAAAATAATATTTGATTTTCAGTTTTTTCCTGTGCTGTTAAGGAGGTACTAAAAAGTAGAAAAATTAAAATGTACGATAATAGAGATATGGATTTCATAATTTTATGATTTGCAGTAAAGTTATGTAGAAATTGTTTATAAGATTTAAATATTTTAAATTCTATTTTCTTTAAAAGTGAACCTCAGATTCCAAAAATCTAAAATTGTTTTGGTTTCCGGAAATGAATAAATGGTCAATAAAACATTGTTGACTCGATGCCTCTTAGCTCAAATTCTGACCATACGATTCATAACGGATTAAGGAGATTCAGAAAAATAGATCGCATCTCTGTATCCATAATACAAAGTCTCAAAATCATTTATCTTTTTGGCATTGTTTATATAGGCATTGAGATATGCCCAAACCAAAGGATTGCTCCGGTCAAATTGGAAACTGTCTAATTTGGCTACTAAGTACCTGTTGGATTTTTCGCTCAGCGAGTCCATTTCTTGCCCGTAAATCACTGCGTTCAGACAAAAAACAAAGGAAAACAAGTACAAGCCAAGAAATCTCATACAACGAATTTATAAATCCGTTGTCAATTTCGGGAAAATTTTGGTGAAAAATCATTTTTTTTCGAAAAATATCAAAAGAATGAGAAACAAACCGCCTTCCATTGCCGGCAATGCGTTTTATCCTGTGTGGCCGAATGACGAATTTATAAATCCGTAGATGGGTTCATAAATTCGTCATTCAGAAATTTGTATTTACAGCATTGCGAAGATAGCTTTGGTACAAACAATCAACCGGTGGATTTGTTCATTGAGAATTTAGTTTAACAATCAAAAACGGAAATGCAGTTTCCGTTAAAAAAACCAATGGATATGAAAAAATCTTTATTGTTTATCATCGCATTTTTTGGAATCATAAGCTGTAATCAGGACGATGACAGCTACCCAAACAGCGTGTCGGAAAATGACTATAAAAGCAGCTATTTCTATGAAAGAGAAGTAGCAGCACAGGACAGCTTGACTGTTGCGTTTCCTCAAAACGAGGAAGATGGCGATCCACCGCCTAAAGATAAGGGTGGAAATGACGGAAAACCGGGGGCAAACCACGGTACAAGAACAGATTAAAAATATTGTGTAGCTATAAATTGCGGGACAGGTTTCCTTAAGCGACCCAAAGAAAAAACGAAAAGGACGGAAAGAACCGATGCCCGGGAAAGAAGGTGGAAACAATTTATTTTATTAACCATATAATTTATAATTATGAGAACATTTATTAATATTTTCGCATTACTTTTTGTAAAAGAAACCGGAAAACCTATTTATGAAGCAGCAGAGGTCAGCATAACTATGGACAGTATCATTTATGCCGCATGGGAAAGAGGAGGGAAATTAGCTTCTCAAATTGAAGATACAAAAATTGAAAAGAAAAAAATAGTAAAAGGAAACAATGCAGTTATTGACCATTTACTGTTTAACCCCAATGAATTAGGAACAGTTTATTTGTCATTTAATTTTTTAACAAAAGAGACTACTGAAAAAAATAAATTCAGATATCATTTGATTCAAAAAGATGCTGTAACAGACGAAATAATGGGAGGAGAAACTTTTGAAATTATAAAAGATTATAGAAATCTATTTACAGCAAATGCAGGCGGAGATATAGAAATTGAAAAAAATGAAGAAATAACACTTACAGCACAGGACATATTTGAAGCAGCAGAATATAATTGGTATGATGAGTCTGGGAATCTAATATATTCTGGAATAGAATTTACTTTAACTCCTGAGATTACTAAAATATACAAATTGGAAGTAATTGCTGAAGACGGCTTTAAGGACTATTCTGAAATTGAAGTAAAAGTAACTCCTTATAAACTAATAAGCCTTTCACCAAACCCTGCCAATTCATCAGTTCAGATCAATTATGATATTGAAAACAGTACTTCTGCATACATCATGATTACAGGCGTAACAAACAATATATCAAATAATTATTTGTTGAACAACAACAGTTCCCAAAAAATAATTGACCTAAGCAGTTATCAATCCGGGCATTATATTGTAACTTTGGTGTGTGAAGGGCAAGTAGTTGGTACACTTAATTTAATCAAAGAATAAATAAATGTTTAACCCAAAATATTATAAAAATGAAAACCTATTTAATTGCAATTCTAACCTTTATAAGTTTTGTTGCTATAACAGCTTGTAATGATAATGATGGTTTTAATTCTCAAACTGTTGATTCTGAAATTATAGCAAAAACCTTTATCGCTTCCGGTAACGGATATTCAAACCTCCATTCTGTTTTATATTCGCAGAATGAATGGGATATTCTACTTAATTCACTTGAAGGACTTGGGGTTAATACGGAATATATCATAGATGCTGAAAATCAGGAAATTGATTTCAATAATTTTCAGTTAATAGCTGTTTTTTATGATGGAATAACAAGCAGCGGAACAACGATTGACATCACAAATATAACTGAGAATGAAAACGAAATTGTGGTAACGGTTGAAAACCTGCATATCGGTACGACTACGGATGTTGCCCAACCGTTTGAAATCGTGAAAATCCCCAAAATTGACAAGCCGGTAGTATTTGAGTGATTTTAAAATAAATGAAAACTGTCCGATAAGAGGTGTTATTGGGCAGTTTTCTTTTTAGAAATATATTTTCGGGGATGCTTGATGAAGGAACTCTCCGGAATATCTGGATCAAGTATCTATCAATCCGGGCATTATATTGTAACTTTGGTTTGTGACGGACAAATCGTTGAATCTAAAAACTTAATTAAAAATTAAAATCATGAAAAAGATATTATTTATTACAGGAATGCTGATGGCTACTTGCTTTGTTCAGGCTCAGCAACAGCAACTTTTTGAGAACGACTGGTATATTACTAAAATATCCATTGATAATGAAGATTTCTTCCCACCGAATTACGATGAAGAAATTGGTATGCGGTATCATACCCTATTTGAAAATGAGTTTTTTCTTACCAGCGGATGCAACAGTGTAGTTGGAGAAATCGATAATCTAAACGATACTGATTTCATCATAACCACAGCAAGCATTACAATGATGGGATGCCCATACCCCGATTATGATAATTATGATAATATCTATTTTAATGTTTTTTCCGGCTATGAAAATGAACTGTTTCAATATGAAATTTCAAGTGATTCAAATGGTTTGATGCTAATTATAACAAACCCTTCGGGCAACAAAGTTTTCTATGGCAATCAGTTTCTAAAAACAGGAGAGTATGAGAATAATAACATACAGGTTTACCCCAATCCGATAACCGACAAAGTTACTTTGTCAAATATTGATTCTTTCGGAAAAATCAATGTCCGTATTTATGATATGAACGGTAAATTGCTTGTTTCAAAAACGCTGTCAGACAAGAAAGAAATTGACTTTTCCCATTTGAAATCCGGAGTTTATCTTATGCACCTGCTGAATGCTTCCAACGAAATCATAACGACAAAAAAACTGATGAAGAAGTGATAAATCTTCTCTGAAAAAACAAAGCTTTCGGTTAAAGAAAGCTTTGTTTTAAATTGAATTAAGTGAATGCTTTAGATTTAAAGGCTTTATGCGGCTAAAGCCGAATTTGAGTTTGTCTTTTTTATCCGGCAATAGCTTGAAACTCTGATTGTAATAAAATTAAAAAGTAGGAAAATATTGCCGTCCACTTCAGTGGACGGATAGAAAATCAATCTTCCTTTTGGCTTTAGCCACATTTATACAGGAGATTTTATGCGGCTAAAGCCGAATTTGATTTTGTCTTTTTTGCCCGTTGGCTTTAGCCAACGGCAATAGCCTGATACTCTGCTTGTAATAAAAATTAAAAAAACAAGAAAATATTGCAGTCCACTTCAGTGGACGGATAGAAGTAATTTGATGACCCATTAATTATTCATCTTTCTCAAAATATCATGTGCCGTAATCGGCATCCCGTTATAATTCAATACTTTGATTAGCTTCTTAGGGTCAATTTCCAACTCTATCATCAGCAGGCTGCGCAATTGTGCATCCCTGTTTTGTTCTACAACAAAAACTTTGTCATGTGAATGAATAAAATCTTCCACTGTTTTATTAAAAGGAAAAGCTTTGATTCGAATGGCATCCATTGTTCTGCCATCTTTTTTCATCAAATGCAGGGCTTCTTCCACTGCATATTTTGAAGTGCCGAAAAACAGAATTCCTTCATTGGACTGATTGGTTTCCTGATACAATTCAGGGGCGGGAACCAAATCCTTAGCCGTATTGAATTTCTTAATCAGCCGATCCATATTTTGTTTGTAAACCTCACCGTTTTCAGTGTATTTCGCAAATTCATCCTTTGAAGTTCCACGGGTGAAATAAGCTCCTTTCTCAGGATGCGTTCCCGGATAGGTTCTGTATGGAATCCCGTCATCGTCCACATCCAAATATCTTCCAAAATTGTCCATTTCCTCCAAAATTTCAGCCGAAAGTACTTTTCCGCGCTGATAAATTTGATTATCGTCCCAGACAAAAGGTTCAGAAATATGGTCATTCATTCCCAAATCCAAATCAGAAAGCATAATAATCGGGGTTTGCAATTGTTCGGCGAGATCAAAAGCCTGTGCACTCATCTCAAAACAATCTTTGGGTGTGGAAGGAAAAAGTACAATCTGTTTGGTGTCACCATGCGAAGCATAAGCAGCCTCAAATACATCGCTTTGCTGGGTTCGGGTTGGCATCCCTGTTGAAGGTCCTGTTCGCTGAACATCGATTAACACCATCGGAATCTCTGCAAAATAAGCCAATCCGAGAAATTCGTTCATCAACGACAATCCCGGACCGCTCGTGGCAGTAAAAGACCTGGCACCATTCCAACCTGCACCGATGGCCATTCCAACAGCCGCCAATTCATCTTCGGACTGAACATACGCAAAATTCTTTTTCCCGGTTTCGGGATCAATCCGGTATTTTGAGCAATATTTATTAAAAGCCTCCGCCACCGAAGTCGAAGGCGTAATCGGGTACCAGGTACAAACCGTTGCACCGCCATAAACCGCACCCAAACCACAAGCCGTATTGCCGTCAATCAAAATAGAATCACCGATTAAATCTCTTCTTTCCAATTTAATGTCAATCGGATCAGGATAATTTTCTTTGATGAAGTCAACTCCCATTTGCAAGGCTTTGACATTGGGTTCAATCAGTTTTTCTTTTCCTTTGAACTGACTGTTCAGCACATCAACAAGCACCTGAAATTCAATGTCGAGCAGTTTCGCCAGCGCACCGACATAAATCACATTTTTGAACAACTGCCGTTGCCGGGCATCTTTAAACGCACGAACGCTCAAATCCATCATCGGTACACCTATGTAATGAATATCCGGCCTTATAAATTCTTCGTACAGCATTTTGGTACTGTCGTACATAAAATAACCGCCCGGTCTTACTTGCGCTATGTCATCAGGCATACTTTGCGGATTCACACACACCATAAAATCAATTCCATCCCGTCTGCCGAGCCACCCTTCTTCGCTCACCCGAACTTCGTACCAGGTCGGAAGTCCCTGAATATTGGACGGAAATATATTTTTGGGTGTCACCGGAATTCCCATCCTGAAAATTGCTTTGGCAAAAAGGAAATTCGCACTGGCTGAACCTGTTCCGTTTACATTCGCAAAACGAATCACGAAATCATTTGTCTTGGTGGCTGTTTCTGGCATAGTCTTCTGTATTTTTGTACAACAAAATGCTTGATTCTATTATCTTCTTATAATTCAGCTAATCTAAATTAAAATCAGATTATAAAATTAATAAAATCTTGGATATAAATAAATTTAATACGATTCTAATTAATGTCTGCCCGAATGCTCCAAATACTGCGTTACGCTTGTTTTTGATTCAGTCATTTACAATAGTAAACTCCTTAGAATCAAAAACTTCAATCCGCCGTGGCGGATTGAAGTTTTTCTTGCAGCCACCTAAAAAAATGACTTTTTGTGCAAAGACTAATTAGAAAGTGAAAATTAGAAATGAAAAGTTAATTAGAATTAAAAATATTTTATTCATTATTTTTATTTTTCAATCATCAATTCAGTATTCGTAGTCCACAAACCAAAATAAGGATATTCAGCATCGGTTCTTTTCAATAAAAGTAAGAAATCTTTGTCAAATATCATTTTTTTGGGTCGGGGTTCTTCTTTCTCTTCTTCTTCATCTTCAACTGCATCTGCTGTTAATTCAGCCTCACTTTCTATTTCTGCACCACTTTCGTCCAAAATAAAAGCAGTTCGTTGCCATGCTTTTAAAATCCTGAAATCCTGTTCAACTGAATTAAACCGGTTACCAACCAAAGATGTATAATCAGTTTCAATATTGAAATTGAATTTTGGAATGATTAATTCATCTTCATAGTTCCAATAATATCTCCAGTTAATTCTTTCGTTTTGTCTTTCAGAGTTCCCAATTTCGGTTAGTTCAATGATTTTTTGATTCATTTCAGCCATTGAGCTATAATTCTCATCGGTTTTAAATAAAATGATTTCGTGTTCTTTGTCTTTTGGAGTTAATTTGATGATGAAATTGTTATCATTCTTGTAATAAACAATTCGCACAGACCTGAGCATTTCCGACTCATCAAAACCATTCACACCAAAAGCCGAAACTTTCCGGCCTTTGAAATTCAGTTTATCATCAAAGTTTTTCAGTTTGATTTCAAAAGGAAGTGATTTGCTGAATTCCGCGCTTGCTTTTATCATATCGCCATCCACTTCACCACTTGCTTTGTATTCATCCGGTCTTAAAACACCGATAAAAGATTTGGAATTATTCAATAAATTCAAATCAGAATATTCATTTGCAATCGTTAAAGGTGAATGAATCTGATTTCTGATTTCATCCCATGCAAAAAGCAAAGTCGCACAATAAACCGAGTTTTCATTCCCGGAAATTTTATGCTCCAATGTTGGAATAAACAAAGTATTCTCAAATTCAGAAAGATTTCTTACTTCGGGGAATTTCCTGTTTTCTTTGCAATTGTAGAAGTTTGTGAAAAGAAGACAAAATATGAGAATTCGGCGATTCAAAATTTTACTCATTAACAGCTTTCATAATTTTATCAAAAACTCACATTAAACTTCAGACTTCCTCCAAAACCTTCACGGATGATTCTCATTAAAGTAGATAATCTTATATCGCTTGCGTTATTTTCGATTCTTGAAATATAGGTTTTAGTCGTTCCGCACTTTTCTGCCAATTGCTCTTGGGTCAACCCTTTTTCTTTGCGTAATTCCTGAATCATCACACCCAATTTGAAAGCCTCAAATTCCTGTTCGTATTTTTCTCTTTCAGCAGTTCCTCTTTTCCCATATTGTTGGTCAAGATGTTCTCTGAAAGAAGTGGTTTTTACTTTATTTTCCATATTTTTTAACTAAATATTCTTCCTTTAATTTCTCTGCTTTTGTCAATTCGCCTTTTGGTGTCTTTTGAGTTTTCTTTTGGAATCCATTGATTAAAATTATTAAGTTTCCTTTATCGAAAAAGCTAAAGACTCTATATATGTTTGAAAGATATTCAACTCTAATTTCAAATAGTCCGTTAGAATTGGTAATATGTTTAAAATATTTTTCCGGAATCCTTTCTAATGTGCATATTAATTGCAATGTCCAGTTAAATTTTTTTTGTACTTCTGAATCTAAAGTTTCAAAAAATTCCAGATAATAATTTTCGTAATATTCTATTTCACGGATAAAATTATCGTTCATTGGTACAAAGTTAGCTAATTAGATAACATCACGCAAATTTTATTATAGAATCAATAAATCACCACCGGCGGAATCTTATCATCTTTTCCTTTGCTTCCCATATTGTGGGACTTGGTGACATTGTAATAAAACTGTTTCATATCCCAGGCGGAAGTCGGACAGCGTTCGGCACATAAACCGCAATGCAAACAAACATTTTCGTCCTTGATCATAAATTTAGTAGTCGGCAACGGCCCGGATACATAAATATCCTGGTCAGTATTCAGCGCCGGCATATTCAGTTTGGCACGCAAATCAAATTCATCTTCCTCCATCGTGGTGAAAGTGATGCAATCAGTCGGGCAAACATCCACACAGGCATCGCATTCTATACATAAATCCTTGTCAAAAACGGTTTGCATATCGCAGTTCAGACAGCGTTCGGCTTCTTTGAAAGCTTGGAATTCATCAAAACCGAGTTCTACCTCCAAATTTATATCCTGCAAAGTTTCTTCCTTATCTGCCTGTGGTACCAAATACCGCTGGTCGTTTGAAACCTGACTGTCATAACTCCATTCGTGAATCCCCATTTTCACGGTTCTCAAATTGACAAATGGTGAAGGACGATCTTTTTTGATGTCCTTTTCTTCGCACATCAGATGAATCGAAATCGCTGCCTGATGACCTTGTGCAACAGAAGTAATAATATTTTTTGGCCCCAAAGAAGCATCACCGCCAAAGAAAACTTTTGGATGAGTTGAAGTAAATGCTTTCGGATCGATAACCGGCATGCCCCATTTGTCAAATTCAATTCCTAAATCTCTTTCAATCCACGGAAAACTATTTTCCTGACCGATAGCGATTAAAACATCATCAGCCTCTATAAAAACATCGGCTTCTCCGCTTGGAATCAAATTTCTTTTGCCATTTTCATCATAAACCGCATTCATTTTTTCAAATAGCATCCCTTTGAGTTTTCCGTTTTCAACCACAAAAGATTTAGGTGAATGATTTTCATAAATCGGAATATCTTCATGCAAAGCATCTTCGATTTCCCATTCAGAAGCTTTCATATCCTTTTGCGGACTCCGAACCACTACTTTCACATCTTTTCCGCCCAATCTTCTCGCTGTACGGCAACAGTCCATCGCCGTATTTCCACCGCCAAGCACAATCACTTTTTTACCGATTTGTTCAGTATGTTCAAACGATACACTTGCTAACCAGTTGATACCAATATGAATATTTTCTGCACCTTCCTCTCTTCCCGGAATATGTAAATCCCGTCCGCGCGGCGCACCGGTTCCGACAAAAATAGCATCATAATCTTTTTCCAAAACTTCCTTCATCGAAGAAACGAAATGATTGAAATGGGTGTGAATGCCCAAATCTAAAATATAACCGACTTCTTCTTCCAAAACTTCTTCGGGCAAACGAAATGACGGAATCTGACTGCGCATAAAGCCACCGCCTTTGCTTTGGTCATCAAACAAATGGATTTCATAACCTAACGGAGCCAAATCTCTTGCAACCGTCAGCGATGAAGGACCACCGCCAATCAAAGCAATCTTTTTACCATTGGGTTCAAAAGGACCTTGCGGCATATATTTTTTCACATCATTTTTGTGGTCGGCAGCCACTCGTTTCAAACGGCAAATCGCTACAGGTTTTTTCTCAACACGGCCACGACGGCAAGCCGGTTCACACGGACGGTCACAGGTTCGGCCCAATACACCCGGAAAAACATTTGAATCCCAATTGATCATATAAGATTCTGTAAATTTTCCTTTGGCAATCAGTCTGAGGTATTGCGGAACGGGCGTATGCGACGGACAGGCGTACTGACAGTCCACCACTTTATGAAAGTACTCCGGATTGTTGATGTCTGTATTTTCCATGCTGAGTGATTTTATATTAATATCTAAAACTGAATAAATATAAAAATAAAGTTTTTAGAATCTCTAAGAAATAGTGAATCAGGCCTTAATATAAAATCAATATAAATAAATAATCTTAGAAAAACTGAAGTTTTAGAGTCAGTTTAACCAGGAAATTTCTTTTGAAATCATCGTATGCATAGTTTCCAAATCGATAATATGCTCCGATCCCGAGCATTGAAAAAAGTTCATTTAGTTCAATACCGGTTTCCTGATAAAATTTATTGGGTATTCTGAAAGAATATCCATGATGGTCTTCACGATTTTTTATGTCACCGTAAACACCTCTGTAAATAAAATCGGGGAATATTTCATTTCCAAAAAACTTAAATCCTGCGAATTTATGTGCAATGTTGAACATAAAATAGCGGTCTGAATAAAACTCTCCCGGACGCATGGTTTCGAAATTATTCATTCCTGCAAGTTCTAAATACTTAAAAGTTCGGTCGTTGAGTCTTGAATTTCCCATACCTTCAAAAAGATTCATGATAGGGGAGTCACCGTAAACTGCACCGGTTCTGATTTGAAGATTGGTTTGGCCAAAAAATGTTTGAAAACGATCCTTGTAAACAAAATTAATTTTTGTTGGTTTGTAGTCAGCATTAAAGATATTCCAGCCTTGACTGAAAGTTAAGTAAAAAACAGGCAGGCCTGTGTTGATAGTAACTTTGCCATAAGGCGTTCTAACGCTTTGCTCTTTTGGTGCCCATCTCAGTGCGAGTTCAGTGTCGAATGAAGTGAATTTATCACCAGGACTACCATCACGGTACCAGTAATTAAATTCAGCTTTTTTCTCGTTATAAATCCCTGAAATTCTGAAAGTCAGATTTTGAAAAATATCTTGTTGATAGCCCAAAGAAGCTTTTTGATAACTGAAATAAACATCATTGTATATGTTTACAAAGTTATTGCTCAAATATTTTAAATAATTATTTTCAAGTACAATCGGATTTCTTCCGGACGCTTCAACATCTTTTGCATATTTTGCAAATATCTTACCTGAATAAGGTTTGTTTACAAAAACATCAATGCCACCGCCGTATTTGAATTGTTGGTCTTTTATTCCGTACGCTGCATATCCGTTTAATGAAAAATGTTCATTGAATTTATGGTTAGTACTGCCGCCCAGCCCGAATCTAAAGCCTTCAAATGAATTGTAATTAATAATTTTTGTTACATCTAAATCATAATTCCCAATCTGATATTTACCACCCGAACTAATAACTCTCATTATCTTCAGGTTTTTATCCATATTATATTTCTGACCGATTGAATCAATTTTCACATAAGTGTTTTGTTCCATTCCGGTAAGTTCATTGTCTCTGTACAATTCGAGAGTTTTATCGGACTCAGCCATTGAATTCAAATCAATTTCATTTGAATATCCTTTGAATTCTTTTTTTTCAAATTCTACCGGACTTATAATGTCTTTGTAAGAAGTGGTCAAATGCAGCCAGACTTTTTCCTTTTTTTTGATGGTGTCCAATTTTATACTGCCATCCGCAAGCACACTGTCTTTAAGAGACGGATATGATATTTCGCCTCCATCCATCCGAAATCTCTGTTGTTTTGGAAACCAGTAATTTTTATATGAAAACCAATCGATTTCAAATTCAGTCACATGTGTTTCGGATAAATTTTCAGCATAAAATCTGGCGAGTGCTTTATTACTTTTTTCAATCCAGAGTTGGCCTTTAATTTTTTGCTTGATATTATTTGTATTTACAGGATAAAATGAAATAATCCATACTTCTTTGCCATCGATTTTATCACTTCCTGTGATTCTGTACCGATATTCTTTTAAACCGGCGTTAGAAACGGGGTTTATAAATTCTCTGAAGAACATTTTGAATTTATCGGCGTTAAAATCGGTTGAAATCGGTTGCATGGCAGCAAATTCATACATTGGTAACTGAGTGCCCGAAACCCGGGTAGCTCTGACAATATTTTTTGTGCCGAAACGATTTGAAAATTTGTGATCCATAGCCCTTTCTCCGAGCATCAGATGACTTTCTTCAAGTAGTTTTCTCACATCGTTGTAGCTTGAATCTTTTTTGTTTTTTGGAAAAAGTATGTAAGGCATTGAATCGGTAGATGCTGTAACCAAAAACTTTGAATAGCTTTTGTATTCATAGGTTTTCAGATTTTCAATACTGTTTTTCTTTCTGTTGGAAATGACTTCTTTGATTATTCCTCTTGCTTTTGAATCATCGTTTGTGAAAAGTGTACCTTCCAGTTCAATTGAAATCGGTTTCATCTCAGTAATTATATCTTTTCCGTACAGATATAATTTAGATGACTCATAACCGTCATAAACAAGATTTACGACAGTGATATTGGCGCCGGCGACAAAAACTCCTTTTGAATTGGTTGTACCGATTAAATTATTTTTACCATCCAGTACATTCACTCCCTGAAAAGGCTGATCTTCATAAAAGCCATCTAGTACAGTGATTTTAGTTTGCGCATAAATCAACTGTGTGAGAGTAAATAAAACGAAAAATAATCTTTTAATCATTTTTTCAAATAATTGACAAATTTAAAAATAAAAGAACATGAAATGAATTATTCATTTTTTAGATTGTTAAGGTTTTTAGATATTGCACCCGAATTTTGGTATATGTTTTGAATTAATGAAATTAAAATTAAAAAATCTTAGTTATGAAAACAACAATTACACACTTTTTAGCAGTAATTTTTATATTGACTGCATCTTTTAGTTGCAAAAGCGACGATGACCATATTTATGTGGATTATGATACATATCCGGTAGTTTATGATTTGAAAAATCAGAATTTTGAATTGTTTGACGGGGTTTATCAACTATTACGAGAATTCAACAGACCTATGTATGATTCTGATGTTTTGTTAATTTACAAACAAATTGGTACCACTACTAATAATGCACCCGTTTGGCAACAAATTCCGATTACTTTTTATTTGAATGATGGCCATGAATTAGATTATAATTTTGATTTTTCAAAATATGATTTTGTAATTTATGCTGGAGGTACTTTTGATTTAACAGGTACTGAATTCATTCATAACCAAACTTTCAGAGTTGTTGTTGTACCGGCTGATTTTGGTAAGCCAAACATCGATTTCAGTGATTATGATTCTGTTATTAATTACTACAATATAGATGATTCAAACCCAATTCAGCTTTAAAATATTCTTACTAACAAACATAAAAATGCACTTTTAACAGGCGTATTTTTTTTAATATTTTTCTTAACATTATTATAAAGTGAAAATCAGGTTGAAAGAAGTACCTTTGCTTTTGAATTAACTATATAATAATGAAAAACAAATTTATTTATGCACTAATTGCATTGATTTACTGTGCTTTAACACCTGAGGTTTCGTCTCAGGAAAAAAATATCAAAAATCTAACTAAACTCACTTTTGGTGGTGACAATGCTGAAGCATATTTTTCACCCGATGGGAAAATGCTGACTATGCAGGTTACCAATCCAGAAATTGGTGCAGACTGCGATCAGATATACTTACTGGAACTCAATAAAGAAGAATACAAAACTTCTGATTTAAAATTGATATCAACCGGTATGGGCCGGACGACCTGCTCATTTTTTATGCCGGACGGACAGCATATTCTTTACGCATCCACACACGAAGGAAACAAAGCTTGCCCGCCTAAACCTGATCCGAGAGCTGATGGTAAGTATGTATGGCCAATTTATCCTGATTTTGATATTTATGTTGCCGACCTCAACGGAAATATTGTTAAAAAACTTACGGATTCTCCGGGTTACGATGCCGAAGCAGTCCTTTCACCCGATGGTAAGCATATTGTATTTACTTCAATCCGAAGCGGTGACCTGGAACTTTGGATTATGGATTCGGATGGCAGCAATCAAAGACAATTGACTTACGGACTGGGTTATGACGGCGGTGCATTTTTCTCGCCCGATTCAAAAAAACTGGTTTTTAGATCTTCACGACCTCAGACACCCGAAGAAATTAAAGAATACAAAGATTTACTTGATCAGGGACTGGTTATGCCAACCAATATGGAAATCTATACCATGAATATTGACGGAACTGAATTGAAACAGGTTACTCATTTGGGTAAGGCGAACTGGTCACCTTATTTTCATCCATCCGGAAAAAAGATTTTATTTTCTTCGAACCATCATTCAACCCACGGATATGATTTTCAGATATATTCGATTGATACAGACGGAACGAATCTGAAACAGATTACTTATGAAAACTTTTTCAATGCCTTTCCGATGTTTTCACCGGACGGTAAAAAATTGGTTTTTTCAAGCAACCGAGATGGTGCAACACCACACGAAACCAATGTTTTTATTACAGACTGGGTAGATTTTGACGAAGCTGAATTTGTCAATGATGAAAACCTGAAAAAATCCATTAGTTATCTCGCATCAGATGAACTGGAAGGAAGACTTGCCGGAAGTGCAGGAGAAATAAAAGCCAGTGAATACATCTTTTCTAATCTGAAACAACTCGGTTTGAAAACAGAAATTCAGCCTTTTGAATATTCAGTTAAACTCAATCCTCATGACGACTCTTCTTCAGTAAAAGTCAATGCAAGAAATGTAGTTGGCTATCTCGACAACAAAGCTGATAAAACCATTGTAATCGGAGCACACTATGATCATCTGGGTAAAAATGAACACCATCATTCAACTGAAATGAATTCAGAAGGATTGATTCACAATGGAGCAGATGATAATGCTTCAGGAGTTTCGGCTGTTCTTGAACTGGCAAGAATGTTTTCTGAAAATGAAAAAATAGAAGATGCGAATTTCATTTTTGCATTCTTTTCTGGTGAAGAAGATGGTTTGATGGGCTCAAAAGCATTTGCTGAAGATGTGAAAGAAAAATATCCAAATGTTGTGACTATGATAAATTTGGATATGGTTGGGAGATTAAATAAGGATAAAGCACTGACAGTTGGTGGGGTAGGAACTTCACCTGTATTTCCTGATTTGATTGAAAGATTCAAACCTGCCGGATTTAATATTGCGATTGACAGTGCAGGAATCGGACCTTCTGACCACACCAGTTTTTATCTGAAAGATATTCCGGTGTTGTTTATGTTTACAGGAACTCATCAGGATTATCATAAACCAAGTGATGATGAAGAAAAAATTAATTATAACGGACTGAGATTTATAACCGATTATGTTTTTAATCTGTCAAATGCTATTATTGAAGAAAATGAAATTCCTTTTACCGAAACTAAAATCCAGCAGGGCAGAGCAGTGCCTCAATACAAAGTGACACTTGGCATCATGCCCGGCTATGCAGATACCGGCGATGGTTTGCATGTGGACGGTGTAGTCAGTGGAAAAGCTGCCGATTTGGCCGGAATAAAACAAGGCGATATCATCACCAAAATAGGTGAATGTCCGGTCAAGGAAGTGTATTCTTATATGGATTGTCTTGCCGAACTGAATTCCGGAGATGAAAAAGAGGTTATCATTTTGAGAGATGGAAAAGAGATAAAATTGAATGTGAAGTTTTAAATTTTTTTCAATGAAATTCAAAACGGTTTTAGTTTTACTGAATTGTCTTTTTTATCTGAATGCTCAGAACATTGTTTTTGAAATTGATAAAAATTGGCAATTTAGTAAAACCGAAACCCAACAATGGTATCCGGCAAAATTTCCAAATTCGATTCATACCGATTTATTCGAGAACGGATTAATCGTTCATCCGTTTATCGGTGATAATGAGAAGGATTTGCAATGGATAGCCGATAAGCACTGGACTTATCAGACTGATTTTGAATTGGATAAAAATCAATTGAAAAACAATAACGCTGAATTGGTTTTTGAAGGTTTGGATACTTATGCAAAGGTTTTTTTGAATGATGAATTGATTTTGGAAACCAACAATGCTTTCAGAATCTGGAAAGTTGATGTCAGAAATTTTCTGAAAAAGAAAAATCAATTAAGAATTGAATTTACACCAACTGCTGAAATTGAGAAAATCAAAATCAAAGAAATTCCTTATGAATTGCCTGAAAGTCCACGGGTTTTTACCCGAAAACCGGCTTTTCAATATGGTTGGGATTGGGGGCCAAAATACAATACAGTTGGAATTTGGCGAAGCGTTTATTTGAATTTTTGGAATGATTTAAAAATTGAAGATATTTATATCAAACAGAATTCATTAACAGAAGAAATTGCAAAACTGACTGCTGAAATTGAGTTAAAAAATTCTTCAAATAAAAATAACAAAATTGAAATTTATGTGAATGATAAACTGTTTTCGGAAACTCAAATCAATAAAGGAATTGAACGCCTGAAAATCCCGCTTACAATCCATCAACCAAAATTCTGGTGGTCTAACGGCTTGGGTGAAGCTTATTTGTATGAATTTAAAATCCGAATTTTAGATTCAAAAAGGAATCTGATAGAAGAAAAAATCATCAAAAAAGGATTGAGAACGATTGAATTAGTTACTGAAAAAGATGAATTGGGCGAAAGTTTTTATTTTAAACTCAATGGCCGGCCGGTTTTTATGAAAGGTGCAAATTATATTCCGCAAAACAGTTTTCAGAATTGGGTGTCTAAAGATAATTACGACAAACTTTTGAGCGATGTTCAAAAATCAAATATGAATATGTTGCGGGTTTGGGGTGGTGGCATTTATGAAGATGATTATTTCTATGAATTGTGTGATGAAAAAGGGATTTTGGTCTGGCAGGATTTTATGTTTGGCAATGGCATGTATCCGGGTGACAAAGATTTTCTTGAAAATGTACGACAGGAAGCTGTTGACAATGTTAAAAGATTGAGAAATCATACTTCAATTGCGCTTTGGTGTGGTAATAACGAAATCTCTGAAGGCTGGCACAGATGGGGCTGGCAGGATGGAAGAGGTCAAATGGAAAAAACCGAAATTTGGAGGAACTATCAGAAAATATTCAATGGAATTTTACCCGAAGTTGTTGAAAATCTGACTGATTTGGATTATTGGGAAACTTCACCCAAATACGGAAGGGGAGATGCGAGATACATTTCGGAAGGAGATGCGCACGATTGGTGGATTTGGCATGACGGTCATCCGTTTGAAGATTTGCTGAAGAAAACACCAAGATTTATGAGTGAGTTTGGTTTTCAGTCTTTTCCGTCTGAAAAGGCGATCAGGTATATGAATAAAGATGGTTCATTTTCAATCAATTCAGAAGATTTTAAAAACCACGAAAAACATTCGAGAGGTTTTGATATTATCCAAACCTATATGGAAAGAGATTTTCCGGTTCCTGACAATCCTGAGGATTATGCTTATATGACTCAATTGGTTCAGGCTTTTGGAATTGGAAATGCGATAGAAGCACAAAGACGGAATATGCCCGATACGATGGGTAGTTTGTACTGGCAGATGAATGATTGCTGGCCTTCGGTTTCCTGGTCGGGTATTGATTATTTTGGAAATTGGAAACCTTTGCAATACAGGGTCAAAGAAGCTTTTGAGAATGTTTTACTGACTTATGAAGAAAGTGAAGATGGTGTATTGAAATTTTATGTGGTAAATGATACAGATAAAAAATTGGAAAGAAAGTTCACCACTATTATCTATAATTTTGAACATTATCCACTTTATGTAAAAGATATTCAGTCAATTGCATACGAAAATAAAAGCAATTATATAGGTCAAATTGATTTAAAAGAATTGGAATTAAATAAAAATGAAATCTTTGTTAAAATTTATTTTGGTGAATTTGAAAAGATCTTCACTGTTGGCCGTCCCAAAGATTTAAAGCTGAAAAATAAACCAATATTTATTGAAATAAATGAAAATGGAATTTTTGCCCGTACTAAATATTTTCAGAAAAATATCCGCTTTACCTTGGATAACGAAAACCACCAAAGCTTTTATTTGGAAGAAATGGAGCCCGGATTTCCATATAAACTTGAATTTGATAAAGAAGATATTTTTGAAGATGAAATTAAAATAAAATCACTTAATACATTGATTAACAAATAAAATAAAGATTTGAAATTTGGAAAAGTGTGGAAAAAGTTTTTTTAACCGAAAAATAAAGTGTAAATTTGAATTCAATTAAGGATAGAATTATACTTTAAATATACATTTAATCACACTTAAAATCATAATATCATGCCAAAACCATACAAACAAAAAGAAACTTACAACTTTGTTGCAGAGGCTCCAACATACTATTACAGCGGGAATGCAGCCATTCCGCTCAATGACATGACTTCATTCCAAAAAATGAGAATCGTCAAAAAGGGCATTACCAAGACCTATCTGGTTGCATTCAAAACCAAAACCGGTCTTGATTATGATCAGTTGGCTTTTGCGCTTGCTGTGACCCGTGCAACCCTCATCAACAAAAAGGGTGACGACCTTTTCAGCGATCAAATTTCAGAAAGAATTGTCGCATTAGCGGATTTGTATTCCTATGGTTACGAGGTTTTTGGCGCAGAAGAAAGCTTTAACCAATGGATTTTCTCCAAAAACATGGCATTGGGTGGCATTGCGCCTTTCAGTATTATAGACAATCAATACGGCAGAGAAGAAGTCCGTAATTTGCTTGGTAGAATCGAATATGGCGTTTATTCCTGATTATGCTGGTTTACAGATTGAGCAGAACAAAATATGCGGACGACCTGAAAGGAACAGGTGCCAAATTGTTTGGTGGCCGCTGGAATCAGATTGGCACTGCTTGTATTTACACATCTGAAAGCCGTGCATTGGCAGTACTTGAGTATTCGGTAAATACAAACATAGATTTTATTCCCAGAGCATTGAGTATTTGTACTTTTGAGATTGATGACAGTTTAATAAAGTCATTTAAAACCAGTCAGTTACCGGGCGACTGGAAAGATATTCCGTTGCCGTTATCGACCAGACTATTTACAGAGAAATGGTTTCAGAAAGGCGAAGTTATTTTAAAACTCCCTTCAAGTGTTATACCGGATGAGTACAATTATTTGATAAATCCTGTAATTGATTCGGCGCATTTCAAATTAATTTCAGTTAAAGATTTTGTTTATGATTTGAGGCTCAAATCGGTTTAATTCAATTTTCATGTTGTAATTTTTAACTGAATAACTGATATTAGCATTTTCTATTTTTAATCAAATATTTTTTCGGATGAAATTTCACAGACTCTTTTTACTTTCTTTTATTTTTTGTTCATTTTCTGTTTTTGGTCAGGAAATCGGTGAATCAAAGGTTGATGAAGTGGTTGCAAAAACTCTCAAAGCCTTTGATGTACCCGGAATATCGGTTGGGATAATTCATAATGGTGAAATTGTTTTGGCAAAAGGCTATGGTCTTTCAAGTTTAGAAAGTGGAGAAAAAGTTAATTCTGCAACCAACTTTGGGATTGCTTCAAACTCTAAGGCGTTTACAGCTACTGCACTTGCTCTGCTTGTTGACAGGAAGGAAATAGAATGGGATGACAAAGTGAAAAAACATATTCCTGAATTCAAAATGTACAATGACTATGTTACTGAAGAATTTACAATTCGTGATTTACTTACTCACAGAAGCGGATTGGGTCTGGGGGCAGGGGATTTGATGGTATGGCCTGACGGTCATGATTTTACGCCGGAAGATATAATTAAAAATATACAATATCTGAAACCGGTTTCGGGTTTCAGATCAAAATATGATTACGATAATTTACTATACATCATTGCAGGAGAGGTGATTGAAAGGGTTTCAGGTCAGAGCTGGACTGAATTTATTGAACAGAATTTTCTGATTCCTCTTCAAATGAATCGTACAGCTGCAAGCTGGAATACACTGAAAGACAAAACCAATGTTATTGATCCGCATGTTCCGGTTGACGGAAAGTTAAAAGTCATTGACCGTTATACAAATTCAATTTTTGATGCAGCTGCAGGTATTTATTCAAATGTTGATGATCTGACAAAATGGGCACAGTTTCATCTTGATTTGGGAAAAACAAAAGACGGTAAACAACTCGTTTCTGAAGAGCAGATGAGACAATTGATTACACCACAAACATTGCAGCCAAATTTCACAAAACCACCCTACAATACACTTTTCAGAGCTTATGGTCTTGGCTTTCAACTTCAGGACATGAACGGAAAACTGGAAGTTTCACATACCGGCGGACTGGAAGGAATCGTAACTCAGTTTATTTTGTATCCTCAGCTTAATCTCGGTATTATCGTATTGACCAATCAACAGTCAGGAGCTGCTTTTATGGCAATTTCAAATACGATTAAAGACCATTATCTCGGATTGGAAGAAAAAGACTGGGTAAAAGAATATGATGAGTTAATTTCTCAAAGAAAAGGAGATGCGGATTCATTGACAAACGAAGTTTGGCAAACAGTTGAAGAGAACAAAAAATTGAGACTTGCTTATATAGACAGTTTGCCCGGAACTTATCGTGACAATTGGTTTGGAGAAGTGAAAATCAGTATGAATAAAGGAAAGTTAAGATTTGAATCGGTAAGGTCATCACAATTGGTTGGTGATATGTTTTATTACAAAGGTGATTCATTTGCAATCAAATGGGACAATGCCTATTTACATGCTGATGCTTTTGTTTTTATGAAGGTTGAAGACGGTATTGTCAAAGGATTCAAAATGGCGCCAATTTCACCTTTGACAGATTTCAGCTATGACTTCCAGGACCTCGATTTTGTAAAGGTGGATTGAAATAAAACAGTTCATCCCTTAAAATTGACGGTTCATCCCTTTTGTTTTTGATTAATTTTATACTGTGCTGAAATTTGTCTCATCAAATTAAAAATTTAAAGCGATGCAAAAATTAATCATTATTCTAAGTATCTTTCTGCTGGGACTTCTTATCCCTGCAAAAGCACAAATCAGCTATGAAGCCGGAATGAAATCTGCACTGACAGAATTTTATACCGCACTTAATACAGGACAATACGATGTCGCTATCAACGAATTCGGGCATCTGTCAAAAGCTTATCCGGACAATTGGTTGCCGCTTTATTATTCAATTTTGACAAGGACGCTTAAATCGTTTCAACTCGATACCAAAAAAGCAATAAAAGAATCGAATCTTTTGGAGAAAGAGTACGACCGCTTGATTGAACTTGAACCTGATATGTCAGAAACGCTGACGCTGAGAGGATTGTTCAGAACTGTAAAATTGGAAAAGGATCCTGCAACCTACGGAATGGTATTGCCTTCTTCTGTGATTGCAGATTACAATGAGGCAATAAAACTAAATCCTCAAAATCCAAGACCGCTTTATCTGCTTGCTCAATTCAGTATGAAGTCAGCTCCTTTTTACGGAACCGATCCCACAAGGTCTTGTCCGTTGATAGAAGTGGCGTTACAGCTGTTTTCTCAGCAGCAGACTGATGGTTTCAATCCTGACTGGGGAGAAAATAAAGCAAATGAAATTCTGCAAAGTGAATGTGTTGAATAATTTAGATTTATTGTAAAAATTTTAAAATGAAGAATTATCAAAAACATATTATTTATTGGTTGATTATTATTCTGATTATCAATACAATTAATGTTGCATTTTATTATATTGAACACACTGCCTTTCCTGAATTTTCAGATTTATTTAAATATCTGGGCTGGTCAGTTTATTTTACTACCGTACTTTATCTGGTCAATATGATGGTTATCAGATGGGTCTATAATAGATATCCTGAATTTGATTTGAGAAGCGTTGCTGTCAAATTCATTGTCGGAACTCTCGGTTGTATTGCTGTGAGTCTGATTGCAGGCGCTATTTTGTATACCGGTCTGCTTCTTTATTATGGAAATTCACTTTCCGGCTCATTTTGGAGTTTGTTTGGACCTGATTCCGGCCAGGACATTCGGCTGATAGTCTGGCTTGCGACATCGATAGCAATAATTATGCAGGCAAATTCACTGATACAGCATTATCAATCGACTCAGCTCAGCGAGCAAAAAAAGAGGGTTACAAGAATTTCTACCGAGCATGAATCTTTGAAATCACAACTCAATTCACATTTTCTGTTTAATAGCCTGAATGTGTTAACGGGGTTGATTGATGAAAATCCTGAAAAAGCTCAGGAGTTCGTGGGAGAACTTTCATCGGTTTATCGTTATGTACTCGAACAGAAAGATAAAGATTGGGTGCCGGTTGGTGAGGAAATCAGTTTTTGCAGAAACTATATGGAGCTGATTAAAAAAAGATATGAAGAAGGACTGATATTTGAAATCGAGTCAGAACTGTTTGATGATTATATGATTGCACCGCTGACACTTCAGATTTTGATTGAAAACTGTATCAAACACAACCGGATTTCTTCAGAAGAACCATTATGTATAAAGGTGTATCCTGAAAATGATTACCTGATTGTTGAAAATAATCTTCAACTTAAAAAACAGCTGAGACAAACTACAGGCAAAGGTTTGGAGCATATACTGAGCCGGTATGACGGTTTTGAAAACAAGGTTGAAATTCTGCAAAACGAAAAGGATTTCACAGTAAAAATACCATTAATTACAAAAAAGAATATCAATATGGAAATCAATAGAAAATATACAGAAGAAGAATACAAACAGGCCAGTGAAAGAGTGGAACAAATTCAGGGATTCTATTGGAATCTTGCCAGTTATATTGTTGTAAATGCTTTTCTGACCTTTCTTGACATAAAAGAAGACGGAGTTTACAACTGGGCTTACTGGCCGTTGATTGGATGGGGAATCGGGCTGTTGTTTCATGCTATTAATGTCTTTGGGGTTTTTAATAATTCTGACTGGAAAACAAGAATGATTCAAAAAGAGCTTGAAAAATCAAAACGGCAAAGAGATCTTTTTGATTCTAAATATTAAAATTTTTTAGCATGAAAACTGAAATTAATCAAAACAAGAATACTGAACTCTATAAGGCGAGAGAGACAGTTAACAAAAAGATTGGTTTTTATATTCATCTGATTGTATATCTCTTAGTGAATCTGTTTTTTCACCTGATGAATCTTATTCAAGATGGTCCGTACTGGGCGATATTTCCTTTGATTTTCTGGGGTGTGGGACTGGGTATTCACTTTCTGAATGTTTTTGATGTTTTTGAAAATTCGGAATTGAAAAGAAAAATGATTTTGAAACAACTTGAAAAACAAAGAAGAAAACAGAAAAGATTATGAATTGTGTTATCATAGAAGACGAAAAACCGGCTGCAAGATATTTGGAAAGACTCCTTAATAAACAGAATATTAGCCCTATATCAATTTTAAACAGTGTTCGGGAAGCTGTTGAATGGTTTGAATCGAACCCTGATCCGGATCTGATTTTTCTTGATATTCAGCTGGGTGACGGTCTCAGTTTTGAGATTTTTGAAAAAACGCAACCCAAAAGTGCAATTATTTTTACTACGGCTTTTGATGAATATGCCATCAGAGCATTTAAATTCAACAGCATAGATTATCTGTTGAAACCAATAAATGAGATTGAATTGAAAAATGCAATTCAAAAATTTAATCAAAATAAGACAGAAACTGAAATCGATTTGCTGAAACTGAAAGATTTAATCAGTCAGAATTTTGAAAGCAAATACAGGGAGAGATTTCTGGTTTCAGCAGGAAACAATCTGAAAACCATTGAGACCAATCAGATTTGTTGTTTTTATTCAAAAGACAAAACCTCTTATCTTTTTACCGAAAATCGAGAATATCCGATTGATCAGAGTCTGAATGAACTTAACATCCAACTCGATCCGAAGAATTTTTTCAGAATCAGCCGAAATGCAATTGTCAATCTCAGATATATCGAAAAAATAAAAACCCATTCCGGTAGCCGTTTCATTATTGAAATAAAAAATGTAGTTGAAGAACTCATAGTCAGTAGGGAAAGGGTCAATGACTTTAAAAACTGGCTGGAAGGCATATAATTCACGCTGAACCTATAACACACACATAATCAGGCTAATGATTCACTATTAACTTTAATTGTTCATAAAATGTGGATACCAAAATTTGTTTGTTGGCTGAACATTGAAATTGAAAGACTAATTTTATATCCGACAAAAAATCGCTTTTTTTATTTTAAAATTCGGCTTAAATCCGGACATTTAAATTATAAGAATCAATAGTTTATAATCTAAATGTTTATGATTTGAAAGGCTAAGCTTCTTAAATAATTTCAGCGATTAAAATAAATTATTGGCGAAAACTAAAAAAAATCAAAATGGAGGAGGTACTGGAAAAAACAAAAACTTATACAACTCAGGAGGCATTCGAGGCAACTGTCGAATATTTCAAAGGTGATGATTTGGCTGCAAGAGTTTGGGTGAATAAATACGCACTCAAGGATTCTGACGGTAACATTTATGAATTGACACCCGATGATATGCACAGAAGAATTGCACGGGAAATAGCGAGAATTGAGAAAAAATATCCGAATCCATTTACTGAAGAACAAATCTTTGATGTTATTAAGAATTTCAAATACATTGTTCCTCAGGGTAGTCCGATGACCGGGATTGGGAATAATTTTCAGATTGCGTCTTTAGCGAAGTGTTTCGGGATTGGAAGTGGGGCTGACAGTGATTCCTATGGAAGTATCATGAAAATTGATGACGAACAGGTTCAGTTGATGAAGAGAAGAGGTGGTGTCGGACATGATTTGTCAAATATTCGTCCCAAAGGTTCAGCTGTTAAAAATTCAGCATTGACTTCGACCGGTTTGGTTCCTTTTATGGAAAGATACTCAAACTCGACCCGTGAAGTTGCACAGGACGGTAGAAGGGGAGCACTAATGCTGTCCGTTTCTATCAATCATCCCGATGCAGAAGATTTTATTG
>CAYFWH010000004.1:0-14412 GCA_964346785.1 uncultured Weeksellaceae bacterium
AAATTAATCATTTTTTCAACTTAACCCGTGGTACAAATTTTGGGGAGTATTATATTTTTTATTACAACCAATAAATAAAACAGTCGAAAAAGCCAATATAGTATTCAAAACTTTCATCGGTCAAATTTAAACAATTTTTAAGAGTTTGATATTGTTTATTGCCGTTTGGCTTTAGCCAACGGAATAAATTAAAAACTAAAAACCGGCTTTAGCCACATTTAATCTGTTATGCGGCTAATTACAACAAACTATTGGAAACTTTAAAACATTATGGATATATCATTTTGTAATCTTTTCGTTTACAATAAAAAGGAGTATTAATACCTTGTCAATTCAAACAAAATAATTACCTTTGCACCCACTTTGGCGGAAATAGAAACAAAGTATTGAATAACAATGTATAACAACTCTCAGAATCCTGTCTTCCGCAATTTTTTCTAACAGAACCATTTTGAGATACAAATTATTAAATTATGTCAAAAAAGACAGAAAATCAAGAACCGGAAGTTCAGACAGACGAACTGAAAGTTAATTCTCCACTATCAAATGCGAATGTTTCAACCGATGATTTCGACTGGGAATCTTTCGAATCAGGTTTGGACGAAGAAGACAGAAAAGAAAAAGCTGAATTGGAAAAGATGTATGATGATACACTTGAAGATTTGGAAGAAAATGCTGTTTTCAAAGGAAAAGTTGTTCGTTTGACCGACAGAGAAGCAATCGTTGACATCAACTTCAAATCAGAAGGTGTTATTTCACTGAATGAATTCCGTTACAACCCAAATCTTGCGGTTGGAGACGAAGTAGAAGTGATGGTTGACAAAAGAGAAGATAAAAATGGTCAGCTGATTCTTTCTCACAGAAAAGCAAGAACGCTGAACGCATGGGATGCAGTGAATGAAGCTCACGACAGCCAGGAAATCGTAAACGGTTACATCAAAGCAAGAACCAAAGGTGGTATGATTGTAGATGTATTCGGTATTGAAGCTTTCCTTCCCGGTTCACAAATCGATGTTAAACCAATCCGTGCTTACGAACAGTATGTTGGTAAGACCATGGAATTCAAGGTAGTGAAAATCAACCCTGAATTCAAGAATGTGGTTGTATCACACAAAGCACTGATTGAAGCAGATATCGAAGAGCAGAAAAAAGAAATCGTTGCACAGCTTGAAAAAGGTCAGGTATTGGAAGGTGAAGTTAAAAACATCACCTCTTACGGTGTATTCATCGACCTTGGCGGTGTTGACGGTCTGATTCATATTACTGACCTTTCATGGTCAAGAATCAATCATCCTTCAGAAATTTTGGAAGATGGTCAGAAAATCAAAGTTGTTATTCTTGACTTTGACGAAGACAAAACCAGAATCCAGTTGGGTGTTAAACAATTGGAGCCACATCCGTGGGAAGCACTTGATTCAAGTCTGAAAGTAGGTGATAAAGTTACCGGAAAAGTAGTTGTACTTGCTGATTATGGTGCTTTTGTTGAAATCGCTCCGGGCGTTGAAGGTTTGATTCACGTTTCTGAAATGTCATGGTCAACTCACTTGAGATCTGCACAGGATTTCGTAAAAGTTGGTGATGATGTGGAAGCAGTTATTTTGACACTTGACAGAGACGAGAGAAAAATGTCTTTGGGTATGAGGCAACTTTCACCGGATCAATGGACTGAGATTACAGAAACTTCACTAATTTCGGTGTTTTTGTTGAACTTGAAGAAGGTGTTGATGGTCTTATTTATATCTCAGATCTTTCATGGACCAAGAAAATCAAACATCCGTCTGAATTCTGTAATGTAGATGATGTATTGGATGTAGTGGTTCTTGAACTTGATGCTGAAGCAAGAAGACTGAGCCTTGGTCACAAACAACTGACTGAAAATCCATGGGACAAATACGAAACCAAATATGCTGTGGGTACAAAACACAGTGGTAAAGCAGTTGATGTATTTGACAAAGGTGCTACCGTTCAGTTTGAAGATGCTGATGTAGAAGCTTTCGCACCTGCAAGAACTCTTGAAAAAGAAGATGGTTCAAGAGTGAAAAAAGGTGAAGAACTTGAATTTGTTGTGATTGAATTTAACAAAGAATTCAGAAGAGTAGTTGTTTCTCATTCTGCAACTTATCGTGAAGAAGAAGAGAGAGCTGCTAAGAAAGTTATCGAAAGCCAGACAACTGAAACCGCTACATTGGGCGATATCGACGAATTGGCTGAATTGAAAAAGAAAATGGAAGAAGGAGAAAAATAATCCAAATCTGTTTTTAAGTATAATGGCTCCCGTGTTCTTTGAATACGGGAGTTTTTTTATAATTACAATTTAGGAATAGATTCAATTAATTCTTTGGTGTAATCAGTTTTTGGGTTTGAGTAAACTTCATCAGCATCTGCAAGCTCCATTTGTTTGCCGTGTTGCATGACCAAAAGTTGATCACTCATAAATTTGACAACCGCCAAATCATGCGAAATAAATATATAGGTCAGCCCGAATTCATCTTTCAGTTGGTTGAGTAAATTCAAAACCTGCGCTTGTACAGACACATCAAGAGCAGAAACGCTTTCATCGCAAATAATGAATTTAGGTTCAAGTGCCAGAGCTCTTGCTATCCCGATTCTCTGTCTTTGACCACCCGAGAATTCATGCGGATATTTTTTTAAATCAGATTTTTTCAGACCGACTTTTTCGAGTAATTCACCGGCTATTTTTATCCTGTCGTTCTTATTGTTTCCTATTTTGTGAACAATCATTGGTGCAGTCAGTATTTCAGAAACGGTCATTCTCGGATTCAGACTCGAATACGGATCCTGAAAAATAATCTGAATATCTTTTCTCAGTTTTCTTATTTCATCCTTTGAGAGTTTCACAATATCTTTTCCTTTGTAGAAAATCTCACCAGAAGTTGGTTTTTCAAGCAAAAGTACTGTCCGGCTAAGCGTGGTTTTTCCGCTTCCCGATTCGCCAACCAGTCCAAGTGTTTCACCCGGATAAACTTTGAAATTAATGTCATCAACAGCTTTGACAGATATTTTCTGTTTGCCCAAAACAGAAGGTTTGGTATAAAAATACTTCGACAAGTTTCTGACCTCAAGCAACGGCGGTTGGTTGTAAATTTCTGACTGATAATTTTGTCTTTCTTCAGAAGTCAGAATTTCAGCTTTGTGGTTTTTGTCCTTTATATAATCAGCAATTGTGGGTAATTCTTTGTATCTGATTTTCAGTTGCGGACGGCATGCAATCAGTCCTTTGGTGTAATTTTCTTTTGGATGATTAAAAATCTCAGACACACTGCCGTGTTCGACCAGTTCACCTTTGTACATTACAGCTACTTCATCACAAATCTCGGCAATTACACCCAAATCATGCGAAATAAAAATACAGCTCATATCGCTATCTAACTGAAGATCTCTAATCAAATTCAGGATAGCTCTCTGAACGGTAACATCCAATGCGGTAGTAGGTTCATCCGCAATCAGAATTTTGGGATTGCAACTAATCGCCATCGCAATCATCACCCGCTGTCTCTGACCACCTGACAATTGGTGTGGATATGAATTGTAAATTCTCTCCGGAGTTGGCAGCATAACTTTCCCGAACAGCTCAATCACTTTCTTTTTTGACTCAATTTTATCTGTGTTCAAATGCAATCTGATAACTTCTTCCACCTGTTTGCCACACTTCAAACTTGGGTTCAGCGAAGTCATCGGTTCCTGAAAAATCATACTGATTTCGTTGCCTCTGTAATGTCTTAAATCTTCTGTATTTAATTTCAACAAATCAACTTTACCGTTTTTACCGTCAAAAATAATTTCACTTTCTTTGGGTATCACAGCAGTTTTTGGCAACAATCCCATAATGGCGAGTGAGGTTACAGATTTCCCTGACCCCGATTCACCGACTATGCCGAGTATTTTTCCTTTTGGCAGATTGAGATTTACTTTTTTTAAAATCTCATTTTCACCAAAACTCAGTGATAAATTTTTGATTTGTAACAGTGCTGATTCCAAATGGCTGAATTTAATTGCAAATTAATCAAAAATCAGGAGATAAATAAAAAAATCAAATCGAACTCAGGTTATTTGTAAATCAATTAAAAAAGATTAATTTTGCTTTGGGGATTTTTGGTGTAGACTTTATTGTTCTGAACCACCTGAAATGAGTCTCTGGACTTATAGATTTAAAATAAATGAAAATAAATCTATCCCTTAAATATTTTTAAATGGACGCAGGCCCCTTATTTATTTTCATCAGCACTGTTGCCGGGATTGACGGAGGAATTTTAAACAGTGAAATCTCTTTGTGGAAACTAACTCTGACCTTTTTACTGGTCTTTTTGAACGCTTTTTTTGTAGCTTCTGAATTTGCAATTGTAAAAATCAGATCTTCACAAATAGATGTTCAGGCAGATTTGAAACCCGGGCTTGCCCGGACAGCAAAAAGTGTAGTCAATAATCTGGATGCTTATCTTGCTGCAACTCAGCTTGGTATTACTCTGGCATCGCTTGGTTTGGGTTGGGTTGGAGAAAGTTCAATTTCACCGATTATATCCAGAATACTTGGTTTTTTTGGAATGCATGGTCCCGAATGGGATTCTGCAGCTTCAGCCATTGCGCTATGGGGCTCATTTGCAGTAATCACTTTTCTGCACATTGTCTTTGGTGAATTAACACCTAAATCTCTGGCAATCAGACACCCGGTTAATACAACATTCTCTGTAATCTGGCCGCTTAAGGTTTTCTATACTGTTTTCAAACCAATTATCTGGGCGATGAATGGTTTCGCAAACCTAATTTTGAATATGATTGGTATCAAGCCGGTTCATGGTTCAGAAGAAATTCACACCGAAGAGGAGTTGAAGGTAATCATTTCAGAAAGCCAGGAAGGCGGAGCAATAGAACAAACAGAACGGGATTTGATTCAGAATGTATTTGAATTTGACGATCGAAGAGTCGGAAATATTCAAACGCTCCGAAAAAATGTGTCGGCTATTGAATTTGAAACCAGTGTTAAAGAGGCAATTGATTTTGTGATTAATGAAGGTTATACAAGATATCCGGTTTATGAAGAGTCATTAGATAATATCAAAGGAATTCTCTATACCAAAGATTTGATTAAACTAACTTTGGATAAGCCGAGTGAAACAAATATTGCTGATATTCTGAGAAAACCTCTCTTTATTTCTGAAAATTACAAGATTAAAAATCTGATGAAACAATTTCAGAAAAAAAGAATTCAGATGGCTGTTGTAACCAATGAAATTGGCGAAATGACCGGTATAGTCAGCATGGAGGATATTTTGGAAGAACTTGTTGGAGAAATTCAGGATGAGTACGACAATGAAGATCCGATTGTAATTAATATCGGTGATGGTGTTTTTTCTGTAAATGCACACAGCAGTTTGTCAGACATCAACCGTTATCTTCCTTTCCGTTTTGAAGAAAGTGAGCATTACGAAACTCTTTCAGGTCTGATGGCAGAGCATTCATCTGAAAAAGAACTGAAAGTAGGCGATGTGTTGGATCTTGAGAATTGCCAGGCGAAGGTTATCAAAATGTACAGAAACTCTGTAGAAAGAGCTGAGTTGACTTTTATTCAGGAAGAAGAAGAGGGTGAAGAAGTAAATTAATTATCTTCTTTTTCGAGTAAATCCTCGTTTCTGAATTTTCTGAAAATCTGAGCAAGAGTTAATACATCTTTTTCACAATAAACTCTGATTCTCTCCGGGTCTTTGTCTTCATAATAGACTGATGCTACTTGAGATCCGTCAATATCATCTTTGGGAGAAGGAATTCCGAAAATTGCAGCAAGTAAATTCAGTGAAGTATAATGCTTATAATCTCCGAATTTCCATAATTCCATGGTATCGAGATGTGGAATTTCCCATGGTTTTTTTCCGCGAACATCGAGTGTTGACGGTATATCCAAACCGTTAATCAGCATTCGTCTTCCGAGATATGGAAAGTCAAATTCTTTGCCGTTGTGGGCACAAAGTATAACGCCTTTAGCAAAATAATTGCTGTTTAATAAATCTGAAAACTCAACAAGAATTTCTTTTTCATCATCACCGTAGTAACTTTTGATTTTGATTTTGTTTTTGACGACGATACCAACAGAAATACAGATGATTTTTCCGAATTCGGCTAAAATTCCTGCTCTTTTTCCGTAAAACTCCTCAGCAGTTTCATTTTCCTTTAATTGAAACTGAATTTTCTTTTCCCACAAATCCTTTATATCATCAGGAAGTTTATTCCAGTCAGAAACCTGGGGAACTGTTTCTATATCCAGAAAAAGAATTTTTTCAATCGGTATTTTTTTCAGCATTTTCAGTTTGTTTTTGATTGTTTAACAGTTGATTCTCTTTGAGCAATTTCATTACTTCATCCACAAAATAGTAGGTGTCATTATCTAAGAAACCTTTTCCCATATTTCGATCATCTTTCAGATGTCCAAGTCTCACAATTATTAAATTTTCATCCGGCACTACAATTACTCTTTGTCCGAGGTGTCCCATTAAGCCGTAAAAATTTGGCTGATGCTCATAATCTGTCCAGATTGAATAGCCATACCGTATGTGTTCACCTTTGTCAAAAGCTTTTGAATTGGGTGTAACCATCAGTTTAACAAATTCAGAATCAAGAATTTGTTTTTCGTTCCACTTTCCGTCTTGCAGCAGTAGTTGACCAAATTTCCCAAAATCTCTGACATTGCTGTACAGACAACAATATGCTTTTTCCATACCGCCTTTTTGGTCTTTTGTCCAGTACGCATCTTCCTCCATCCCCATAGGTTGCCAGAATTCTTCCTGAAGATATTGTGACAAACTCACACCAATCGCTCTTTGCAGTACAATTCCAAGTAACTGAGTAGCTCCTGATAAATATTCAAAATGTCCGCCCGGCTCTTCCTTAAATCCTCTTTTGAGCATTTGTTTTTCAATGTTTCTGCCATAATAAGCCTTTGCAGTCGGATTCAAAGGCCAGTAGTAATCTTCCTGCCAGTCATACCCAGAAGTCATTGCCGACAAATCGCCAACCGTACATTTTTGTGCTGTCGGATTGTCTTTGTATTCCTGAAGGAAATCGGTTATAGGCTGATCTAATGATTTGATATAGCCTTGTTCAATTGCTTTTCCGAGCATCATTGTCAATACTGATTTTGACATAGAAAAAGAATTGGTATGACTTTTTATTGAATAATCGTCCCAATAGTATTCCCAAAGTGCTTTTCCGTCTTTGGCTACAAAAAAACCAATACTCTGAAATTTTTCAAGTTCTGTTAACAGCGTATCGGTTAGTTCAATTTTATTGAAGAGTTCGTGTTCCGGCCATGGCTGAGGCTTCCCGGCAAGAATTACATTTCGTTCAAAATCAGAATAATCATCAATATTGGCGGTGTTGTGACCTTTCATGTAAGTCAGTTGTGCACCTCTGATGATGTATTGATTGCCGGTCAGATAGAGAAGAGCCAGAATCAATCCAAATAAAATGATAAAGGCTTTCATGATTTTCAATACGGTTTTTCTCATATTGTAAATTTGGGAGGATTAAGACTGCAATTTATAAAATTTATAGATGCATTTGAAGTTTTGATTCAAACTTCATAAATTTTGACAAAAACCGCCGTATATTTGAGGGAATTTAATGTTTAACTAAAAAAATAAATAATTATGGCATTTGAATTACCAAACCTACCTTATGCATACGATGCATTGGAACCTCATATTGATGCAAGAACCATGGAAATTCACCATGGCAAACACCACGCCGGTTACACCAATAATTTGAATAACGCAATCGCAGGAACTGAATTGGAAGGACTTTCAATCGAAGAAATTTTAGAAAAAGGTTCAGGAATCGCTGCTGTCAGAAACAATGGCGGAGGCTTTTACAACCACAAAATGTTCTGGGAAATTATGAGCCCGAACGGTGGAGGAGAACCAACCGGAGAAGTAGCAGAAGCAATTAATAAATCATTTGGCTCTTTTGAGAATTTCAAAAATGAATTTTCAAAAGCTGCCGGTTCAAGATTCGGCTCAGGATGGGCGTGGGTTTTGAAGCAAGCTGATGGTTCACTTGCAATTTGCTCAACTCCAAATCAGGACAATAATCTGATGCCTGATGCAGGTTGTGCAGGAAAAGCAATCCTTTGTATCGATGTTTGGGAACATGCTTATTACCTGAATTATCAGAACAGAAGACCTGATTATGTGAATGCTTTTTTCAATGTAATCAATTGGGATAAAGTTAATGAACTGTACAAAGGCTGATTTTAAAATCAGTTGAGATAATCAAAGCAGAGGAGTTTTTCTTCTGCTTTTTTTATGAATTAATTCAGTCGATTTATAGTTCAATTTCATTATTTTTGAAGAATGGGAAGAATAATTTTGGAAAACATAAGGATTTATTCAAATCATGGTTGTTTGGACGAGGAAGCATTGATTGGTTCTGACTATGTGGTAGATTTAGAGATTGAAGCAGATTTGGACAAATCCGCTCAGACCGATGATTTGAAAGACACGGTTGATTATGTTCATTTAAATAAAATCGTGAAAGAAGAAGTGTCAATCCGTTCCAAATTACTCGAAAAAGTTGCAGCAAGAGTTTTGGACAGAATAGGCGATGAATTAAAGACCATAACTCATGCAAAAATTAAATTATCAAAAATAAATCCACCGATTGGAGGAAATGTTGAAAAAGTGAGTATAGTTTTGGAAAAGAAATTTTAAGTTTGGTTTAAATTTTTATCTTTGCATTCCAAAAGTAAACAAAGGGTTCCGTGGCCGAGTGGCTAGGCGCCGGTCTGCAAAACCGTTTACAGCGGTTCGAATCCGCTCGGAACCTCAGAATTCCGGTCTGAATTTCAGGCCGGATTTTTTTATGAAATACTGTGTTTTACACCATTTTCAAGTTTGACAATTCTGTCACCGCAGTAAATTTCTAATTCCTCACCAATGAGTTCAAAAACTGTGTTTTCTGAATTTACATTTACGCTTAGAAGCCGGTTTCTGAAATTAATTTTGAATGAATAGGCTGTCCATTCTTCGGGTAGCTGAGGATGAAATCTTAACTTTCCGTCTATAATTCTCATTCCTGCAAAACCCTGAACGATACTCAACCATCCACCTGACATTGAGGTGATGTGCAGTCCTTCTTTAACTTCTTTGTTGTAGTCATCCAAATCGAGCCGGGCTGCTCTCAGAAACAGTTCATAAGCTCTTTTGACTTTTCCGGTTTTTGAAGCCAAAATACTGTGAACACACGGTGATAACGAAGATTCGTGTACTGTCAAAGGTTCATAAAATTCAAAATGTTTCTGAATTTCAACTTCGCTGAAATCATTTTCGAAAAAATAAAAAGCCTGAAGAACATCTGCCTGTTTGATAAATGGAGAACGCAAAATTCTGTCCCACGACCATTTTTGATTTAACGGCAAATCAGCCGGATTTAATTCTTTGACCGGCATAAATTCTTTGTCAAAGAAACCATCTTGCTGAGCATATATTCCATGTTTTTCTGAAAAAGGGAAATACATGTTTTCAGCTATTTTTTTCCAGTCTTCAATTTCTGCATTTGAGATTTTTGTTTTTTGAAAAATCGGTTCAAAATCCTCTTTTCTTTCTGTTTTAATTTTAGAAATCAAATCAACGGTATAATTCAAACACCAACGGGATATATAGTTGGTATAGAAATTATTATTGATGTTGTTTTCGTATTCATTTGGTCCGGTTACGCCCAAAATCACAAACTGATTTTTGTCTTTTGAATAACTTACCCGCTGCGACCAGAATCTGCAAATACCAATCAGAACCTCAAGTCCTTTTTCGATGATATAATTGTCACTGCCGGTATAGTTCACAAAATTATAAATTGCATAGGCAATCGCTCCGTTTCTGTGAATTTCCTCAAATGTAATTTCCCACTCGTTGTGGCATTCTTCGCCGTTCATGGTTACCATCGGATAAAGCGCTGCACCGTCACCAAAGCCGAGTTTACGGGCGTTTTCAATTGCTTTTTCCAGATGGTTGTATCTGTAAATCAAAAGATTTTTAGCAACTTCCGGTTTTTTGGTCGAAAGATAAAACGGAAAACAAAATGCTTCTGTATCCCAATAAGTAGAACCACCGTATTTCTCGCCGGTAAAACCTTTCGGTCCAATGTTCAGCACAGGATTTTTTCCGGTATAAGTCTGATTCAGTTGAAAAATGCAGTACCTGACCGCCTGTTGAGATTTGATGTCTCCGATGATTTCTATATCTGAATTTTCCCAGATTTCTGACCATGCATCTTTCTGCTCCTGAATCAATGCGTCAAATCCTTTTTCTGTTGCTTCCTCTACAATTGATTTTGCGGTTTCATAAAATTTAGTGATATTGTGTCGTGTTGAAACGAGATAACCGCCAAACTTTACTATTGAACAACTCTCACCGGTTTTGATTTCAACCGGATATTTGAAAACTATTTTCTTTTCAGCATTAATTTTTTCAGCCTGAATTTCTATTTCTTTTTGATTTTTAAAAATAGAATTCTGCATATAAGTCAATACTTCAAAACCTGTTTTGTAGGTTCGGTTGTGGATGTAGCCGAAATTGTCTTTTCCACCGTTGCCGGTTGTTTCCCAAAAAATCTCATCCCAGTTTGAATCTCTGTTTCTGATATTTGCATTAACAGCTGATTTGAAATTTATTTTTAAATCTTGATTCAGAGCAGTAATTTCATATTTTATGCCACCGAGCTCTTCTTTTTTTAGTGATAAAAACCGGATGACATTAATTTTTAACTGACTTCCGTTTTGAAGTTCAACCTCAAAACTTCTTTTCAGAATTCCCTCTTTCATATTGAGTTCTCTTCTGAAGTTTGAAACTGATTTTGCTTTATTCAAATCCAGTGTTTCACCATTGATTTCAATATCTATCTCTGTCCAGGAAGGAGCGTTTATTACTTTTGCAAAATATTCAGGATAACCAACTTTCCACCAGCCAACTTTTGTTTTGTCGGGATAATATACACCGCCTATGTAGCTCCCTTTAAAAGTTTCTCCACTGTAATTCTCTACAAAATTCGCTCTGTGTCCCATAGCACCATTGCCGAGACTAAAAATACTTTCGGCAATAAGCTGACGGTTTTTGTCAAAACCTTCTTCAATGATTGACCATTCATCGTATATCGGAAAGATTGGTTTCATTTTGCTATATTTTAAGTAAGTTGATTGAAAGAGTTTCGAATTTAATTTTTATTTAATTTATACAATTCCAAAATGCCTTTCAGAGTATGCAAAATATCCTGTTTATCAATTTTATCGGTTAACGGAGCATAGACAGAGCTCAGGCCGCCGGTTGCAATCACGGTTACGCCGTCACCCAGTTCGTTTTTAATTCTGTCAATCATTCCTTCGATCATTCCGAGAAAGCCATAAATCATTCCGCTTTTCATACAAGTTTCGGTATCCAGTCCGAGTACGGAAGAGGGCGGAACCAAATCGATTTCGGGGAGCTGCGCAGTTTGCTCAACCAGTGATTTCAATGCGGTTTCAACTCCCGGGGCAATCACCACACCCGGTATTTCTCCGTCTTCGTTGATGGCGACAAAAGTAAGTGCCGTACCAAAATCAATCACAATTTTTTTGCCTGTATAAAGAGACTGTGCTGCCACCGCATTGGCATAGATGTCGGTTCCCATTTGATGAGAATTGTGCTTCACATTCGCAGGTGTATCTCTGCCTACCAGCACAGGTTCAATTTTGAAAATTCTTTTCAGTGAATTCAAAACCGGCATCGTCATCGGCGGAACTACTGATGCAACTACTATTCCTTCCAGATTTTCCTTTTTGAAACCAAATGCACGGTATATACCTTTGAATTTGGCATAACACTCATCTTCAGTCCGGTATGGCTTTGTGTTGATGGTCCAGCTTTCGATTTCGTCATCTGAATTAAACAAGCCAAATCTAATGTTAGAATTCCCTATGTTGACAACTAAAATCATTTCTTAGTTTTTGTGGTAAATATTGTTTTTGTAATTGGTATCAGCCAGTCTTTGGGTTGGGTCGATAACAGCTTTTTTTACTTCTTTCTGTATTTTCACAGTATAGTCAGGCTGAGTCCATGCCCATGGCTCAAGTACTGTTCTTTTTACACCCTTATAAACATCCAAATCTTCTGCCGGTTTTTCACCTCTCAACTCCAGATTTGGAATATAAAACAACTCTTCGCTGCCATCTTTGTATTCGACCAGTAAGTCAATCGGCATTGAGAAATCACTCAAATTTTTTAATTTAATTTCATTTGCATTCACTGAATCAATTGAATAATCAATCACACGGGTTGTGTTTACAAAAAGATTTTGATACCATTTCAGATTCAGACCTGAAACCTTTTCTGCAATTACCTTGAAATCATTGGGTGTTGGATGTTTGAATTTCCAGACATTATAAAATTCCCTGAAAGTAGCTTTCAGATTTTCATCTCCGATGATATATCCTAACTGAATCAGGTAAATTTGACCTTTCACATAAGCTTCAATTCCGTATGCATAATTCAGATTATAATAGTCAGCCATCAGGCTCATTGGTTCTTCAAGTCCCAATTTTGTCAACTGAAAATAGGCATTGTAAGCTTCCGGATTTGGATTGGGTTCGATAATATCTCCGTTTAATTTCAGGTGTGCAAGCTGTTGGGCATAGGAAGTGAATCCTTCGTCCATCCAATCGTGGAGTGTTTCGTTGATTGCAAACATTTGCTGGTACCACGAGTGAGCGACTTCATGAAAAATTACACCAATCAAGCTATTTAAGTTTCTGCCACCGGTAATCATTGTCGAAGTGCCGTATTCCATACCACCGTCTCCGCCCTGAACGATTGAGTAAGTTTTCCATGGATACTGGCCAAAATTTTCACTCATAAATTCAAAGAAATCAGAAGTGATACTTTGCACAGTAATCCAGTTTTGGTTGATTTCTTTTCTGTCAAGATGTACAAAATAGAGTATTGGTCCGGAAGGTACTTTTTTTGACGAAACAATAAAATCTTTGTCGGCTGCCCACGCAAAATCCAGAATATTTTCAGCTTTGAAGTGCCAGTTTACTTTTCCGTCTTTAATTTTTAAATTTGGATTGGTGACATATCCTTTGACTTCATTTTGATTTTGCAGCTCACCCGAAGAACCGATAACAAAATCTTTGTTGATGTTGATTTTCACATCAAAATCGGCAAAAGGAGCATAGAATTCTCTGCCTATGTATTCATCCAGATGCCAGCCTTCTTCATCGTATGCAGCAATTTTTGGATACCACTGAGTCATAGTCAGTGCAACGCCTTCGGCAGAATTTTTTCCTCCACGGCGAATCATTTCAGGCACCTGAGCTTTCCAATCCAAATCAAGTGAAATGCTTTTTCCGGGATTCAGACTTTCTGCCAGATTCACTTCCATAATTGTCCCGCTGATTTTATAATTCAGATTTTCACCATTTTGTTTGATTGAATTGATTTTGATGTAACCTATATCGTTTTGGTCAAGCACAGAAATTTTACTGATATTTTTTCCGTTTTCATCTTTTTTCATCATTCTCGAATCCGGGTCTTCTATATTTTGTAACCTCAAATCCATTGCGCTTCCGGGTTGAAAGGCATTGTAATACAAGTGAAAATAAACTTTTTTGAGTTGATCAGGAGAATTGTTGGTGTAAACTACTTTCATTTTTCCGTCATATCTGGAATTGATATCGTCAACATCAATCTCGATTTTGTAATCTGCTTTTTGTTGCCAATAACCGGCTCTCTGGCCAAACGCCATTACTGAAAACGAAAGCAGTAACAGCAAATAAATGTTTTTCTTCATTGATAAATCTTTGGTGGTAAACATACGAATTTTTAGAAAATGATAAATTCTGTATGAACTGACAAATTTAGATGTATTCAATCTTTTGACATTAAATTAATTAAACTGAATTGACAAATTTTATTTAAAAAGGATTTTTAACCCAAAAGCATCAGTTTATTTCATCACTGTTTATTCCAAAAAATCATTTGAACCATAAAAATAACAGGCACAAAAATCTGACTTTTCACAAAAGCTTATCAAATTATTAACACTCAAAACGGTGTTTGATTTTTGCTATTTCCAATCTAATCATCATATTTGCAGTTGAATTTAAAAAACACGCATGAAATTAAGAAGCGTATTTGCCTTTCTGGCTCTGACCGGAATGAGTCTGACTGTTTTCGGACAGGTTAACACAACCTCTCCCTACTCATCGATGGGAGCAGGAGATTTGTTGATGATGGAAAATATAGAACAGGCCGGAATGGGCGGATTGTCAATGGTGCCACTGAATCCTTATTCTTCAAGTGGTAACTTTACAAACCCTTCAGCCAATCAGAATTTGAGAGTAACTACTTTTGATATCGGTGTGAGCAATCAGCTGAG
>CAYFWH010000004.1:14422-41951 GCA_964346785.1 uncultured Weeksellaceae bacterium
CAGTCACCGAAGGCGATGAGGTGAGTTATTCAGATAAATTTTCGGGGAGCGGAGGTATCAACTCAGTTCATTTGATTGGATCATATAATCTGGATTCAAATTTTTCGGTTGGTATGCGATTGAATTATTTGTTCGGAGATTTAACAAAAGTGGAAACAGTAAGCACAAGCGGTCTTGCACTGAACACAGATTATCTGAATAAGGCTGATGTCAAAGGACTTCAATATGCGTTGAGTGGAAGTTATACCAAGAAAATTGGTGATAACAAAAGGCTGGATATTGGTGCCTCATATACTTTTGGTGCAGGAATGACCACTCATTTTGTTGACATGACCACTACTTATGCATTGAGCGGACTTGAACCGGTAAACATCGACACGGTTCAGTACAATAAATACAGAAAAACCGTCAAACTCCCGCAATCTCTAAGTCTGGGAGCATCATTCCGTAAGGATTTGCACTGGATGTTTGGTGCTCAGATTGATTGGGGTGACTGGGGAAGTTTTGCATTCAACAAACAGACCGATGTCTCTTTGAACTCAAGATTCAGAGTTTCAGCCGGTGGCTATTGGATACCTGATTTCAACAGTTACAAGAGTTATTTCAACCGCATCACTTACCGTTTTGGTGGGTTTTATGAGTCAACTCCGATTAAAGTAAATGGAGAAGGTTTGAATAAATACGGATTGACAGTTGGCTTTGGTTTTCCAATCGGAAAAGAGAGGGATGCTTCAATGCTAAATCTCGGCGCCGAACTTGGAAGTATGGGGAATACCAAAAGCCTGCCGTTCAGAGAAAATTATGTAAACTTCAGAGCCGGCTTTACCATCAATGATTTCTGGTTCAGAAAACGAATGATTGATTAATCATGATTAAATGAAAAATTCAGCTTACAAAATTCTGTTCAGGAAGAGAATGATAGCTGTTTTTCTGGTTGTTGCAATTGTAGGTTGTAATGAATTTGAAGATCAGGACAAAATGAGAGATCAGTATGAGTTCCCAAGCAGAACGCTGTTCAATGCACATTTGATTTTCAAGGATTCAGGTTTTGTGAAAATCGATTTGAAATCTCCGCTTGTTGAGGAATTTGCGATGATAGATACGCCTTATACACTTTTTCAGAAAGGTGTTGAATTAAATTATTTCAACAAAAATATTGATTCACCCGGATATCTGAGAGCAGATTGGGGTAAGATGATAGAAATGAAAGGCTGGTATGAGGGTAAAGGAAATGTTTTGGTAATCAGCGAAAAGGGCGATACGCTTAAAACCGAAAAATTATTCTGGAACAAACCCGAAAGAAAGATATTCACTCAGGATACGGTTTATATTATTTCTAAAACCGGCGACTCCATTCAGGCCAACAACGGATTAGAAGCCAAAGATGATTTGAGTGAATACACTCTTTTCAACAACAAAGGAGTCAAGTTTTTCGAAGAAAAGGATATGTAAATCCGGTAGCCGGTTGAATTTAAAGCATTCAAGGTCAAAAAATCCGGCATTCAGATTTTCAAATTGATTTTATTATTGTAATTTCGCCACCTGATTAAAAAATAAAGAAACTATATAATGGCAATTTTAGGAAAGATTCGCAAGCAGACCGGTTTATTGATAGTAACTATCGGTGTGGCTATGCTGGCCTTTGTAGCCGGAGACTTGTTTAGTGAGAACTCATATTTGAGAAGAATATTTGCCGGTGACCCCAATGAAGTCGGGAGCATCAACGGTCAGTCAATTACATTGGCAGAGTATATCAATGCTCAGCAGGCAATGGGCTCAAGACAAAATATGACTGCTAACCAAATGTCAGAAACCATTTGGAATACTCTGGTCTCTCAAAGTATTATTCAGAAACATGCTGAAAAAGCAGGACTTGAAATAAGCGACGATGAGGTTTGGGATTATATGGCAAAAAGAAATGGTCTGGAATCAGGTGAAGAGTTGAAAATCCAACTTGGTCAATTAAAAGGACAAGCCGAAAAAGGTGAGCCAAATGCTGCAGCTTTGTACAATAGTTGTATGGGTTCATTTATTGAAGAAAAAAGAAATCTTCTGAATCAAAAATACATGGAACTGGTTAACGCCGGAACCATTGTTACCAACGAAGAAGCAAAAATTACTCAGGCAGGAAACATTCAGAATGCAACAATTGATTATGCATATATTTCTTATGAAGATCTTGAAAAGAAATATAAAGTGGAGGTAACCGACAGCGAAATTGAAGCTTACATGAAGAAATTCCCAAAATACTACAAATCAGAAGCTTCGGCTGACATCAGTTTTGTGTATTTTCCGGCTTCGCCTTCAAAAGCTGACGAGGAAAGCGTTTTGAATGAAATCAAGAGCTTCCTTACACCAAATATCAAAATAGATGAAGTAAATAATATCACAGATACAATTCCTGCATTTGCAAATGCCAAAAACGATTCGGCTTTTGTAAGCAAGTATTCTGAGATTCCTTTCAACGAAAGATTTATTACAAAAAGCGATATCAACCAGTTTGTTGGTCAGTTGCCAGAAGAATACACTGACTTTTTGCTGAATGCAAAAGTTGGTGAAGTTGGCGGGCCTTTCAAAGTTGGCGATGCTTATCAGTTGGTGAAAATTTCAGCTTCAAAAGAAGTAGCGGATTCAATTAATTCAAGCCATATTTTGATTTCGTATGCAGGAACTTCGGTTGCTGCCGGTAATCCTGAAATTACCAGAACCCGTGACGAAGCAAGAGTTCTTGCAGACAGTATTTTGACAGTTGCTCAGGCTAATCCGGCAAACTTCAAATCATTGGTAGCTGAGTACTCAGAAGATGCAGGTTCAAAAATAAAAGATGGAAATATCGGCTGGCAGGGTGCAAACACCCAAGGTTTGGCAGCTGAATACCTTAAGTTTTTGAATGAACACAAAACCGGAGAAATCGGTTTGACCGAGTCTCAGTTCGGATTCCATATCATTAAAATTGATGGAATAAAAAATCAGGAAGGTCATCAGCTTGCAATTATTTTGAAAGAATTGAAACCATCACAGGAAACATCTGATAAAAACTTTGCTGATGCAAGAAATTTCGCACAGGAAGTACAAGGTAAATCACTGAATGATTTTGCAAACCTCGCTCAGAAAAACGGATACAATTACGACACCAGAGATGCGGTTCAAAGATTTGAACTTCGTCCGTTGGTTGATGCAACAACAGGATTTGGTTATGACAAAGATGAAGACATCATGAAGTGGGTTTTCAACAAAAACACCAAAGAAGGTGCAACCAGCCTGTTTACAACCGTAAATGAGGATCAGATTATTGTTTATGTGAATAAGAAATATCCAAAAGGACTGGCACCTGTCAATTCGGTGAGAAGTGAAATTGAGCCGATTCTTAAACAACAGAAACTTGGCGAAAAAATCAATTCTGATTTGGGAGGTTCTGCTCAAATCGAAGGAAAAGGAGGTGAAAGAAGAGTTGCCGGTGCTGCTTTCGGTATGAAACCGGGAACGACATCAAAAGCAATTGAAGGCTCGAATGGAATTTATGTGATTGCACTCAAATCAATGGGTAACAAACCGGATGTGAAGGATGCCGAATTCCTGATTGACCAGCTGACTCAACAACAAAGAGGAAAAGTTTCTCAGCAGTTGATACAATCAATCATCGATGCATCTGACATTAAAGACCACAGAATTCAGAGACTGGACAGACAATAATTAAAGCTAATATATTTGTATAAAAAGCCGGAGCAATCAGTTCCGGCTTTTTGTTTGGAGTGAATTATTGTAATTTTGTGGTTCTTATGTGTTTTTATTTTCAACAGGCCAAAGATGCTCAGACTGTAGAGAAACGATTCAGAGCGAAATTGACGCAGCCGTCTGAATTTTCTCCCTCAGAGTTATACAATGCGTTTGACTATCCCAAAACGCCGCTTATCACGGAAAAACAGCCCGAATTGATTGAGATGGGCAACTGGGGATTGATTCCTGAATGGTCAACACCTGACTGGAACAGAAATTTCACGCTGAATGCAAGAATCGAGAGTCTTAACGAAAAACCGGCTTTCAGAGATGCGGTAGAAAACCGTTGTTTGATAATTCTGGATTCATTTTTTGAATGGCAGCATTCCGGAAAGCAAAAAATCAAATACAAAATTGGTTTTAACGGTGAACTTTTTGCGCTGGCAGGCATTTATACCCAATATGAAAATCAACTTTATTACAGTATAATTACGACAGAAGCAGAAGGTATTATGAGAGAAATTCACAACACAAAATTCAGGATGCCATTAGCTTTGAAAACGGATGAGGATTTCGAAAAATGGCTAAATTCAGGAGATTCAAAACCTGCAATTGATTTTACAGCTCAGCCATTGAGTGACTTTCAGACCAGTCTTTTTGATTGATTTTTAAAAACAAAAAAAGGAGCTTAACAATAAACTCCTTTTGTACCCGAGGCCGGAATCGAACCGGCACGTTCTTGCAAACATTGGATTTTGAATCCAACGCGTCTACCAATTCCGCCACTCGGGCTGAAACGGACGGCAAATATAGAATGATTTTATGGTTATTTCCAAATTAAATTACAATTTCTAATTCATCATATGCCAAAAAAACATTTTCAGGTAATTCAGATTGGGTTTTATCATGAAAACCCATTCCCAGACTGATGTGTGTGAAATACGATCGTCCGGGTTTGACCTGATCGACAATGTCTAAAGCCTCTTCGAGTGTATAATGCGAAAAATGTTTTTCTCGTTTTCTCAATGCATTCAATACCAGCACTTCAACACCTGAAATTTTATCGAGTGTGTCATCAGGCAAAAAACTGGCATCTGTGATATAAGCAAATTTATCATCAATTAAATAACCGAGAATCGATAAATCTCCGTGGATTACTTCGAGTGGCTGAATTTTGAAACCCGAAAATTCAAATTCATTAAGACCTATAATATGCTCGTTAAAAGAAGGTGCACCCGGATATTTCTTAGCGGTAAAGGCATACGGAAACCTTTGTCGTATATCGCTTAGAGTTTCCTCATTGCCAAAAATATCCATTGGCTTTCCTGCGATATGTATAAACGGTCTGGTGTCATCGAGCCCAAGTACATGATCGTTGTGTTTGTGTGTAAAAAGTATGCCTTCCATCGATTTGATTCCTGCTTTCAGGATTTGTTGTCTGAAATCAGGACCGCAATCGATGTTGACATTTTTATTGTTTTTGGTTATCAAAACAGAAGTGCGGAGTCTCTTGTCTTTTGGATTGTCTGACAGGTTGACCGGATGATCAAATCCGATCACGGGTATTCCCTGTGAAGTTCCGGTTCCGAGAAATCTGATTTTGAGTTGATCTGCATTCATTGGAGTTGTAAAAGTACAGATTTTATGGATTAAATTCATGAATTAAGCAGGCTAATCTCTTAAACGATTTATTTTTTATATTTGTTTAGAGTGTCATTTTTTTTAAATAGAATTATTATTGCATAATTAAGGATGGCGTTGCTGAAGTTTACGATAATAATGTATTTGAAACAGAAATTAGGGACACGATTCAAATTGATACCCAAGAACAAACAATAAAATGGTTAAATAAAAGAGCAGAAGGGCAATTATATTCTATTTCTGTCGGTGAGGTCAGTTTTTTTAAATATATAAAGGAAAATAATCTTCAAGGATTTTAGGGTGTTGATTTGTCTATTTTATTTGTATTTCTTTAAAATCTCAGGATTTTTTTTGGTTCCAAAAATATCTATTATTCTTACTTTATTATTTTTTCTTTCATAAATAATTTTATAGCTCCATTTTGGAATAAATCTGAATCTGTCACTATCAATTATTAAATCCTTAGAGAAATCAAACCTTGAATCCTTTAATGAATTTCCTAATTCTAATAGCGTATCAATAACATGTTCTGCATTTTGTGGGCTGTCTTCAAAAATATAGTCATAAATATCTGCTAAAGATTTTTTAGCTTCTTCTGACCATTCAACTTTTTGTATCATTTAATCCTGTCTTGCCTTTCTGTTCAGTACAAACTCCTTAACTTCGCTAGAAGTATAAGTTTTTGCTCCGTCATCGATTTTCTTACTGATAGTTTGAATATGTGAAGTATAATTATTTTTCGTTAATGGCTGTCCTTTTATTGTATATGCAACAATTTCGTCCTCTTTTTCCAAAAGTGCTTTTATTTTATCAATTATAGAATCCTTAGCATTGTTCAGAATATATTGGGCCAATTGCTCCCTTGTGAAATTTGTTACCTTCATCACAAAAATATTTATATACAAATATAGCAAAAATCGCACTGAATATTAAAAAGGATGAAAAAGGCTCAATACTTTGATATATAGTTATTGTAGAATTATAAAAAAAACCACCCGAAGGTAGCTTTGGTATAATTTCATTTGGAATTAAAATCAACTGCCTGACTGAGCAGCTTCTTTGACCTTTTGTTTTGCTTCTTCCAAATTTTGATTTGCTTTGTCAGCTTCTTTCTGAGCTTTTTCTACATTTGATTCAAGTTCTTCAATGGTAGGAAGATTCACAGGCATTTCTTTCAGTTTTGCAGTATTGTTGAAGTTATATGCCAGACCAATACCCAAAGTTTGTTTTACCTGAGTCTTTTTGATTTGATCTTCATCGTAGAACAGGTTGATAGTTGCCTGAGCAGAGATTGCATTGTTCACTTTGAAATCAAGAATTCCCTGGTAAGCAATATCCATATTTCCGACATTTCTCAGATAGTTTGTGTAAACGCCCAATCTGTTGTCATAAGTTACATTTTTCATCAGCTCCATTTTGTATCTCGCACCTATAAATGCACCTAATTCATACAGGAATGAATCTCCGTCGTTCTTTAAACCGAAGTTACCTTCGTACTGAAGATCTTTGTCTGTAATGAAGATAAATCTTGAAGTCAGCGGATGGAAATTCAACTGAAGATTTTCGTTTGGTTTGTAGTCAACCCCAAGTCCAAAAGACAGATAAGCCGGCGCCATAAAGCTTGAAGTTTTTTTGTACTTCATCGTAACCGGATCCTGAACTCCGTAGTCAAAACCATCAGAAAACTGAGTTTTGAAGTTCAGTGCAGCCGCAAAATACCAGTCTCTTGTAAATTCATAACCGTAAGCAGAAGTCAGGTCAATCACATCATTTGACTTTCTGTATTCCTCGCCTTCATTTTTTTGAACACCGTAATTCATCATGATGCGGTTGTCCCAAATATGGCGACCTCTGGTCAGATTAAATTCATAATCCACATTGGCAGTCAGTGCATAAGAATTCACACCACCCGCAATCCAGTTAGAAAATGCAGCCTGATTAAACTGAAGACTGTTTTTTCCGCTGATGTACCATCCCTGAAGCCTGCCGTTTGCAGATTTGGTTTTGATGTACTTTTCACTCGAGGTTTGTAAGTTACCGTCACCGTCAACAACCTGTGAAAACATTTGAACGCTGATCAATAAACTTGTCAACAAGATTAATTTTTTCATTTTTACTAAAAGTTTAAATTTGGTTTAAAATTTGAGCGTGCAAACTTAAGAATATAATTTTTGACTCGCATAATTCTTGAATTATGTCTGTTCAAAACTTCTCAGCTCAGATATTTTATTTTTTCATCAATCGGTATTCTGGTGCCTTCATAGAGTGGGATATTTAATTTACCCATATAGAAAACACCAATACACTTCTCGTTTTCTTCAAGCTCAGTGAATTCTCCCATTTTTTCTATCATAGCCGGCGAAGACCAGTATGATCCAATCCCAAGAGCAGTACACATCAGCCACATATTCTGAACCGAAGCAGCAACCGAAGCAATTTCTTCCCATTCAGGCAAAAGTCCACTGAACTTAACACAGATTAATAAGATTTTATCTGATTTTTCAACTTTCTGATTAATTCCGTCAATCTTTCTTTCACTCTGTTTTTCGGGAGCTGTAATATTTTTATACTGAGTAGTCATAAAATCAGCAAAGCTTTTTTTGCTGTTATTTCCGATTACTTTAAATCTCCAAGGCTCAGTTTTTTTGTGTGTCGGCGCCCAGTTGGCGCTTTCAATAATCAATTTCAATTCGCTGTCAGATATATTCTCATCGCTGTACATTGCAGGCATAACTGCACGACGACTTTTGATAATTTCAAATAATTTATCGGCATCCATATTGATTGTTTTTTGCAAACTTATCGGTTAGAAATCAGATTTCAAATGTTATTTATTAGCCATGGTCTGTTAAAAAATCGATTATTTGTAATCATAAAGCATATGAAGTTGTCAAATAAATTTTATTTTTATCAATTAAATAAATTAATATGCCAAAAATTTATAGAGAAAGAGTTGCAGATGTACTCATCGAAGGATATAATTTTGAAATGGGTGATTATCTGTCCGAAGGTTTTGAAATTTACAAAAAGGAATGGCTGATGTTTTCACTTTATGGTTTGGTGTCCATATTTTTACTTTTCATTTCAGCGATAACAATAGTCGGAATTTTGTTTACTGCTTATCCTATTATGTTGGGATATGCTGTTGCAGCCGACAAAGTCAGCCGGTCTGAGAATCTGGAATTTTCGGATTTCTTTGGCGGATTTAAAAATTTCGGTTCACATGCGATGGTAACCATTCTGATTGTTGCGGCCTATCTGATTGTTTATATACCTTTTCTGGGCTCTATTTTCATGTCCGGATTAAACGGTGGAGGTGATGACTTATATTATAATTTAATTGGGGCATTCGGCTCTCTGTATGTTATGATTGGTGTGTTATTTATTTATTTTCTGATGCTTGGATTTTTCTTTGCGCCTTATCTGATTCATTATGGAAATTATTCCGGTGGAGAAGCGATCAGAGCATCTTTCAAAATTGTATTTAAAAACTTTTGGTGGTTACTCCTCTTTTTGATAATCACCGGAATTCTCGGAGCAGTAGGTCAGTATGCCTGTTTAATCGGACTGATATTCACTTTACCAATTTCGGCATTAATGAATTATTCATTGGTCAAAAAAGTCCTGATGTCAGACGATGCTCATGAAATAGATCAGATAGGTGAATAGTTTATTGAAAAAAGGAAAAGAAGTTTTTGATGAAATGAACCGTTTGGGTAATGAACGGATACCATTTTTGTTTGCTATTGATTTCGACAAAGAAAACGGAATGATTTTTCCGCTTTCTGAATTGCCGGATGAAATCAGTTACAGTACTATACAGCATTCAGTTAAGTACAATAAGTCTTATGAATTCATAAAAAAACCGATTTCGTTTAATGCCTACAAAAAGCAATTCGATGAAATAACAAAAGCTTTTGACGAAGGATTAGAGGTGATTAATCTCTGCTGTGATACCGAGATTGAGACCGATTTGAGCCTTGAAGAAATTTATGAATATGCAGACTCAAAATACAGATTGATTTTTAAAAATCATTTTGTGTGTTTTTCACCCGAAACATTTGTGAAAATAAAAGATGGAAAAATTCTGACTTATCCGATGAAAGGAACGATTGATGCCGGGATTGAAAATGCTGCTGAAATTATTCTGAATGACCCGAAAGAAATAGAAGAGCATCAAAAAGTAGTCGATTTGATGTGTGAAGACATCAAAAAAGTTGCTGCAAATCCGAAAATCAGCAAATTCAGATATATAGATGAAATTCAGGCAAAAGGCAAAAAGATTCTTCAGGTCAGCTCAGAAATTGAAGCCGAACTTGGTAAAGATTTTAACCGGCAGTTGGGTGATATTTTTGACAAACTACTTCCGGCAGCTTCAATTTGCGGTGTTCCCAAAAATTTCTCACTCGAAGTAATAAACAAAGCTGAAAAGATGGAAAGAGGATTTTATACCGGTGTATTTGGCGTTTTTGACGGTGAAAACCTGGACAGCTCGGTTTTGATTCGGTTTATTGAAAAAAGAGGAAAACGGCTGATTTATAAAAGTGGCGGAGGTGTAACACCTCAAAGCGTTGCTGAAAAAGAGTACAACGAGATATCTGAAAAAGTCTATGTGCCGTTTAATTGAAAGTATTTGTGTAATTGATTCAGCCATCAGAAATCTGGAATTTCATCAGAAAAGAATGGATGATTCGGTTTTGAAAATTTTTGGAATAACCAATCAGATAGATTTGGCTAAAGTAATTTCAGAAATTCAAATCCCTGAAAAAGGGAATTTTAAACTCAGAATAATTTATGACACTAATGTGATTGATAATGAGTTGGTTCGTTACAATGCCCGAAAAATAAAAAGCTTTAAAATCGTTTGCCACAATGAAATTGAATATGATTCGAAATTTGAAAACAGAGAAATTTTCACTGATTTAAAAACCGGAGTCGAAGAAGATGAAATCATTATTTTGAAAAATGGAAAAATCACAGATACTTCATTTTCAAACCTGATTTTTTGGGATGGTTCAAACTGGTACACACCAGACACACCATTGCTGAAAGGAACTATGAGAGCCAGTTTGATTCAGAAAAAAGAAATAATTGAAACTGAAATCAAACTATCGGATTTGAAGAAATTTCAATCTTTTAAATTAATCAATTCAATGCTTTCACCGGCAGAAAGTCATTTGTATAAACTGTCAGCCATCAGGATGTAATTATTTTCTCAAAAATGCGAGCTGCTCGTCGAGTTTATCAGCCATCTCATCGATTATTGAGGTTTCGAGTATGTTTTTAAGTTTATCTTTCACATGTCTGTACTGGTCATGAATCGGGCAGGGATGCGCACTCGAACACTCTTTCAGACCGAGGGCACAACCGTCAAAAAGTTTGTTTCCATCCATTTCTCTGACAATCTCAGCAAGTGTAGTTTTTCTGTTTTGTTCATTCAGATAAAAACCACCGTTTGGTCCTTTCACTGACTGCACATAGGACTTTCGACTCAAATCCTGGAGGATTTTTGCAATAAAATAAACCGGAGAATCAATTTCTTTTGCAATTACTTTTATACCGACTTTCGAGCCGTCTTTTGTTTGCTGAGCAATAAAAATCAGTGCACGAATGGCATATTCACAGGTTTTAGAAAACATAAGAATCTTTTTTTACAAATATAGTTTAAAAACAATATGAAAAAGATATTATTATCTTTTATTGTGAAGATGTTTATGCTTTTTAAAGAGATATTGAAATTTGTTAATTGACAATAATAACTATTGAAAATGTGTTTTAAATCACATATATCATAGTTATTCTGTGTTATTCTGATAGATTGATATTTTCGTGGAAGAAGGGTGGTCTAACTTCTTTTCAAGAAAAAGAAGAGAAATATTTATAGTGAAACCTCTATCTATTAACGGTAGTATCTAATCAATTGTGTAATTTTAAACATTAAGTAATAATAAAAAAAATAAAAGCTATATTTGTTATTTATAATGCTTTATTCTTAATATAGATTGCTTAAAAATACAAATCTAAACTTATGCCGACAACTATATCTTTAATTGCAAATTCAAGTCTTCAATATTATAAGTTTGAAACTGAAATTAAATTAGACTTTGGAAGAGATAATACTGTTTATTTTCATGAGCCACTGGACAGTGTCAGCAGGAGTTTTATTTTGGATCCTTTGCTCTACGATAGGAATTCTGAAGCTTGTTACAGATGGCAAGATATTGTTGAAAAGAATTTGTTTATAAATGGTCAAATAAAACCTCAATCTGATCTTTCGTCTATAGATGCCATTACTCCGTTCTTTGAAGACAGAAACTTAAAAAACGCCTTGCGAAAATATAATAAGAAGTGGATTCCACTTCCTTTTTTTAAGGATAACGATATAAATCGAGATGTTTTATCTCCTACAGATTGGGTTAGAGTTTTTATTGACGTAGATGATGAATATAAAAACGCTAAAATAGTTATTGCTATAGATACTTTATTAGCAAAAAATGAAGATGATAAGACGGGACCAAAACTAAGTTTAAATCCAGCTGAAAATATATTTAAATTACATACTAATTTATTGAATTTAAGTAAATTTTTATTCAATAAAGACACAACTACTTCATGGATAAATTCTCATTTGGGTGATATTTATTACACAAAAAATCAACAAGATAGATATCAAAGGCCATTAAGACAGTATCTTTCAAGCTATATGTTATTATTAAGATGGCTTGCTTCAATTCCTGAAATGCCAATTATTCAACTTTATACTAATAATGTTCGTAAAAAAGAAGTGGATTTAGTAATCGATATAGGAAATTCATCGACTTGTGCTTTACTTTTTGAAAACAACAACAATCAAAATTTTGATTTCAAAAATGTAAAAAAGTTGAAAATTCAGGATTACTCAGACCCTCATAAAGAATATAATGATTCGTTTCCTATGAATCTGGTTTTCTCCGAAGCTAAATTTGGTGATTTAAATAATGAAATATACCATAATGGAAAATTTATTGTTCCTAGTTTAGTGAGGATTGGCTTTGAAGCTGAACATTTAATAAGTAATTCTATTATAGATTTTAGTCTTGGACGTGAGTTAAAAACTTTCAATTCAAGTCCTAAAAGATATTTATGGGACACAAAACAAGCAGAAATAGAATGGGAATTTAATCCAACTACAAAAGGAAAGGTAAAAACTGTTTACTTAAATGGGATCTCTGAACAAATAAAGATTGATGGTACTTTAATCAAAGGAAACGAACCTTTTGGAGCAAAAGCACTTTTTTCGAGATCTTCCTTAATGAAATTTGTGTTCCTAGAATTGGTGATTCATGCTTATATACAAATAAATTCTTTTGACTTTCGTAAAGAACATGGGGACATGACAGTACCAAGAACGTTACGAAGAATCACAATTTCATGTCCAACGGGTATGGTTCAAGAAGAACAAATTGCCTTTAGACAGGCAGCAGAAGATGCTTGTAAGTTATTAAACGGGTACATCAAATATTATTTTGATGATGAATTAAATAATTTTTGGTTTGAAATGCCAGAAATCATACCATCTATAAAAGATCTTTCCATGAAGTTGTCACAAATTGAAGATAAAAAAGATTGGAATTATGATGAAGCTACCAGTAGCCAAATCGTCTTTCTTTATGGGTTATTTGCTAAAAAATTAAAGATAAATGATTATGTGATTGACCACTATTTATTTAAAAATAAAGAAAGTTTAACGATTGCTTCAATTGATATAGGTGCGGGAACATCAGATTTAATGATTAGTAAATATTCTCTTACCGAAAATCAAAGTATTGATAACATCAAGCCATTACCGGTGTTTTGGGAGAGTTTTAAAACAGCTGGCGATGAATTGATTAAAGCGATTGTTCAAAAAATAATTATTGAAGATGTAATCGAAAACACAGCCAGGAATAAAGGCGTCCAGAATATTTCTAATAAAATCAATGGATTTTTCGGAGAGGATACCAATGCTATGGGATTTAAAGCACGAATGGTGAGAAAAGCATTTATTAATCAAGTAGCAATCCCAATAGCAATCGAATATTTGAAAAATGCCAATAAAGAAGATGATTATTTTAAAACTACAGAAGAGATTCTTGGCAGAACTTACACAAATAAAGAATTATTAGATTACTTCGAGGATTATTTCGGATTCAGTCTTTTGGATATTATTTGGGAAATATCTTCGATAAAAGTAAATGATTTGGTAGGAAGTGTTTTCGATGGATTAATTCGACAAATTAGCGTGGTTTTGAATAAATTCCAATGCGATTACATAATTCTTTCCGGAAAACCTTTGATGTTAAAAAGCTTTGAAAATATTTTTAGAAAGTATTTAACAGTTAATCCAAATAACATTATCAATCTAAATCATTATTGGATAGGGACGTGGTATCCTTTTTCTGATAATAATGGATACATGAATGATCCTAAAACTATTGTCGGAGTTGGGTCTATTATAGCACTGATGTCAGGAAGGCTTCGTAAAATCAATGATTTAAAAATAGACACAGAGTATTTATCCAAAAATCTTATTTCGACTGCTGATTATATAATAGAAAATAGAAATAACGTGAAAACGGTCTTGCTTTCTCCTAAAAAGAATGATAATACGATTTCAATTAAATCATTGCCTTTTCAATTTGGTTATTCAAAGTTTGATTCTAAAAATTATCCCTATTTTGACTTGTACACTTTGCAAGTAGATCAGAAAGGAGTTGAAAAAAGTGTGAAAAGAAAATATCCGGGTAGAGATGATTCCTATATTAAGAATCAAATAGATGTCGAGATAAATAGTATTAACCAGAACTTACCTTTAAAGGTAGAGATTACAAGGGATTACGATGAAAGCAAAGAGATCGTGAAAATTGTAAGCATTGAAGACTCTGAAGGAAACACCAAATTTACAAACTATTTATCACTTAATTATCAAACATTATCTAACACAGATGGCTACTGGTTGGACACCTGTGAGTTTACTTTAAATATATAGAACGAATCATGGGAACACAGAATTATTCAGAAGATGATATTAAGCAGATAAATGAATTTATTCAATCCAAAATGAGATTAATAGATGATTCCATTCACTGGGTTGAGTCAAATCTTAAATATGAAGAAAAAAATAAAGTATTATTAAAACTAAAAAGTGCTCAAAATAAGTTGAGTAAAATTGACGCTCGAGTTGGTAATAAGCCTGTCATGGCTGTATTCGGTGCAAGTCAAGTCGGAAAATCTTATTTAATTAAAAATCTTTTGAGTATTAAAGGGAAACCTTTTCTAATCAGAGATTCCAGCCGGGAGTATGATTTTCTAAAAGAGATAAATCCAGCAGGAGCAGGTGCAGAAAGCACTGGGATAGTAACTCGGTTTACTATAAATGATAACTCAAAATTTGAAGACTTTCCTATAAAGATTGAACTTTTGTCCGTCAAAGACATTTTGATTATTATTTTGGATTCTTTCTTTCTTGATTTAAATAGAATCTCAACATTTATTAATAAAAGAGATCTGGAAGTTCATATAAAAAAATTAGAATTAGAAAAAGATAATCAGACTCAGAAGGCTCTTAATGAATACGATGTACTGGAAATTAAAGATTACTTCGAAAATCATTTAATCAAACACAGCATTTTATTTGAAGGGCTTTCAGAAACGAGATTTTTTGAAAGAATTGGTAAAATTATTGGCTATTTCGATTTAAAGAGATGGGATAATATTTTTAATATCTTGTGGAATAAAGATGAGTCTCTTTCAAGCTTATTTACAAATTTGATTCAAAGATTGGATAATTTAGGATATGCTAAATATGGCTATATTTCATTCTATAACGTTCTCAGAGATGGTGGAGAAATTTTGGATGTTCAAAGACTAAAAGACCTTGACTCAGATTCCGATGAAACGATTTTCAAGTCTGAAACAGGAGAAGAATTTTCAATTAGTGTTTCATATTTGTCTGCTCTGATCTCTGAACTCATATTTTCTATTCCTCCGGATTTGGTTCACACCAAACCATTTTTGAAAAACTCCGATTTACTCGATTTTCCGGGTGCAAGATCTCGTGGAGGTGTTGAAGCGAGCGGGATTAAAAAAAATATTTATGAAATGTTATTGAGAGGAAAGGTTTCCTATCTTTTCAATAAATATTCAGATGAATATAGTATTAATAATCTTCTATTCTGTGCCAACGACAAACAGGTTGAAGTAAAAGATTTATCTTACCTCCTTTTCAACTGGATTTCCAAAAACATAGGGAAAAACATTGATGATAGATCTAAATCTTTAGGAAATTCGAGTATACCGCCACTATTTCTGATTCTTACATTTTTTAATAATCAATTAAAATTTGATGAAACAAATGACGATGGTTATCTTAATTATAATTCCAAACTGGATGATAAATGGGACAAAAGATTCAGCCGATTCTTTGAAGATGAAATTGTTACCAAATCCAGAAATTGGCATATACAGTGGAGTTACTCGTCAAAAGATTTCAAAAACTTCTATTTGCTTAGGGACTTTAAATATTCAGAGGCTACTTTTATAAGAGATATGACGACAATGGAAGAAATAGCTTATGTGGATAAAGAACCCAATTCTATTCAGTTCTTGAAGGCTTTGAAACAATCTTTTATTAATTATCCTTTTGTTAAAAAACATTTCGATAATCCTGAGGAATCTTGGAATGCTGCTTCTGTGGTCAATCAGGACGGTTCTGAATTGATAATAAAAAATTTGGAAGAAGTGTCAAATAACTATAGTAAAATTAACCATTATATTAGTTTGTTAAATTCAGAAGTTGAAGAATTAAATCAAACATTGAATAAATATATTAGAACTGATAATGTGACTCAACAAAGGACTAATAGTATGAGAGCTGTTGCAGGGTTGGAATTACAATTTACTAGAGCTTTAGCTGATGATATAGAAACCTTTAATCATTTGATTGATAAGCTGTCCTTGAAGCCAGAAGACGTTTACAATTTACTGATTGATAATAAGTTTATAGATACAAGTAAAGTAGAACAGGAGAATTTGAGCCAACTTTCAATATTAATAAAATCTTATCCCGAAATATCAGAAGCACAACATCTTGAAGAAGTTTTACAGATTTTAAAAGAGAAGATGATGCTTCCTACAAAAGAGGAAGTAGAAAAATATCTCAAGGAAGAAGGTTTTAATTTAGAGAATGCTTTTAACTTTCATGAAACAGAATCCAAATCAGAGTTTTATACAAATCTTGTAATCAAACAATGGTTAGAAAATATTTCCGACATGGATAATTTTGAATTTCTGACCAATAAAAGCATAAATCGCAATAACATTGAATTCGTTATTAAACATTTTGAAAAGATTTTTGAGAAGAGAGAAGTCAAGAGAAAACTCGTTAAAATTTTGGACGATGTTGTATCCCAAATTAATCCTGGCCAAACTGATGAGATATTCCTTGCAGAAACATTTGGGCTGATTATAAATGATATTGTTTATAATTTTGATATCAATTACTTATCTGATGAAGAAACCTCTGAAATTAAAAGTGTTTTAAACAATCGTTCCAATTCATTCTTCGATATAAGACCTATTACAGGTTCAAACGAAATTTCTGCTTTATTTGATAATTTAAATTTAGATGTGCCGTCTATTGCATTGGAGAAATACAAAAGATGGATTGAATTTTTAAGAATTTCCTTGATTGTAAATAGCGGCTTTGTGGATTATGATACAAATGAAAATGAAAAGTTAATTACATTAGTAGATAATTATCAAAAAATATCTCTTAACTAAAAGAATGAATAAGTTTTACGAAATATCAACTAATGATTATGCACCGTTGTCTCATGATAACAATCATTTATTTAATCAGTATGAAAAAGTTCACAATCTGATTAGGCAACAAATCAGCCCTGAATATAAAGACATACTTGCGAAACCCATTAAACACGGGTACACTATTGAATGGTTTTCTCCACTGAAGAATTTAAAAGAACTTTCAGATAATAATGATTTTGCAATTAACAAATACTGGGAATTTAAGAATAAACTAAATAATTATCTCGAAAACTTACCGACTTCTGATGAGAATAACAGAACCTGGATTGCTCTTTTAAATAAAATATTTAAAACAGAAGATAACATCATTTTTTATAATGAGAAAGATATTACAGTTATATGGGGGTGGGAGTTTGAGAATAATATTATTCCCGGGCCAAATTTAGAAAGAAGTTCAAAAATAAAAATAGAAGAGCCGCAACAAGAAGAAATAGTAGAGACTACTGAAAACATTGAAGAAGAGAATGAAGAACCGGAAATCGGAAACAAGCCTGAAGGTGAACCGGAGGAGGTTCCGATAGTAGTAGAAGAAATCATATCTACAGAAGTAAATGAAGAAACTCCAAATCCTCCTGTTGAAGAAAATACAAGCTTTTTGGAGTTCCTTAAATATTTCGCATCCAAATATTGGTGGCTTTTAATAATTCTCTTGTGCCTAATTGTAATTGTTTATCTAACCAAAACTTTATTCTATGGAGGATTATAAGAAGACATTTTTCTATAAAAATTGGTGGTCATTCTATCTTTTATTTTTCCTGTTATTGGGTATCCTTATTTATTCTCTCTTATGGAAAAACAACACAAGGAGCTATTTGAATGAAATAGCAGTGCTTAATAAGGACTTACAGGAATGTAGGGACACGCCACCGGTGAAAATTGAATCTCCATTACCTGAAATACCGCCTGTAATTGTAGATTGTAACACAACTGTAAACTCTGGCGGTCAGGGGGTAACCGAGACTGAGCACAGATTGGGAAGTACGGGTGGGACAGTCTTACTTGAGTATGACGCTCTAACAATTCCTGATGAGTTTACTATAATATACAATGGTCAAATAGTTGCTTCAACTAACGGGCTTGTCTCAGAATATGGCTCATTGTCATGGACTTACACGGCTTCTCCGGGAAATCCGGAATATTGTACAGTCAAGGTCTCTGCCCCAAGAGACAATACAAAATGGACTTATAGATTAAATTGTCCCGTACCATGAAGAAATATCCATTACAATATTATCTAATCCTGATTATTGCCTTAATACTAAGCATGATTTTTTGGTTTATTTTATTATCCCGGATAGATAATTTTAATTTTTCGTACCACAAATCGCAAATTAACAATCATCCGTCATATAAGCTTATTCCTGTTGACAAAGATAAAATTATTGATGACGAAGACTCCAATAGAAGAATCGTTTCAAATATAGTTAATGTAGCTATAAAGGATACCACAAATCTAACGCCTTCTTTTTTAAAAAGTTTTTCAAAAAACTTTAATCAGGATTATCGAATTACATACGCTGACAGTACTATTAATTTTTTTCAAATTAGTTTGCCCGCTAATAAGAGAATTAGTTTTAAAGAGGAAGTAAAAAAGAAATTATCAAATTTTGATCTACTGGTTTGGGATGAAAGTATATTCATTAGTAATGATAATGATTCTCCATTGTCAGCCTGGCACATGGATGCCACTAATTTGAGAGAATTCACTGAAAATACTGACGCGTCGAATATTGTCATTGCAATTATTGATAATGGATTTGATTTAAGTCATCCATCTCTGCATTCAAAGATAATTAAGCCTTTTAATGCAATTGATGAATCTGATAATGTTTCCCCTTCGAATGTAAATCATGGAACTCATGTGGCTTCTATCGCTGCAGGAAATCCTATTCGAAATACATCAATAGAAGGTGTTTGTTCTACCTGTAAAATAATGCCAATAAAAATATCGGATTATAATGATATAATATCTACAACATATATAATAAAGGGAGTTCTATATGCAGTTAAAAATCAGGCAGATGTTGTTAATCTGTCTTTTGGGACTGAAATAATAGACAATAATATACCAATAGAAATCCAGCAACAATTTATTGAAAACGGAGCAAAAGACGAAGAGAGCTTTTGGAATGAACTTTTTAATTATGCAGAAAAGAACAAAACTATTTGTGTCCTCGCAGCCGGAAATCAAAATATTTTAACCGGATTCGTTCCTTTTCAAAGAGCTGTCAATACAATAAAAGTAGGGGCTTTAGATAAAAATTCTAATAAGGCAAGTTTTTCAAATTTTGGCTCCCTTACTACAATTTATGCTCCCGGGGAAAATATTACGGGAGCTGCTCCAAACAACAGCTTTGAGGCTTTAAGCGGAACCAGCATGGCAGCTCCAATAGTTTCCGGATTCATTGGATTATTGAAATCTCAAAATAAAAATGCAAATTTGTCGGATATACACAGATTACTTATTCAAAATAGTGTCGATGTAAATGATTTAAAAATTTTAAAATACTTAAAATCCTGAGTAATGAGTAATATAAAACAAATAAACTTCGTTTTTGTTGATATTGTATCTTCAATCTTTCTCTTATTGCTAATGTTGGTGAACTTTCTGGGATTATTATACGTAACAGGCGGCAATTATCCTATTAGCTTATTAATTAGCATATTAATCGTTGTAATATATTATTTCACACTGCAAATGCTTAAGAGATACAAGGAAAAGATTGTTAATCAGAAATATTTACATCCCGCAACATTATTCTTTCTTGTATTTTTAATTGGGGGTGTTGGTAGTATAATTTTGGCATCACATGCATGGAATATAGAAAAGAATGTTAAAGCAGAAATTCAGAGTGATGCCAATCATAAAATTAACGAATTAAAAAAGATTCCCAATATCTATTCAGAAAAAGCAAGAACAAATCTTCTTGATTTTGAAGGCCAATTGACAAGCAACATTAACAATTATAAGAAATCACAAGATTCCGAGCTTAGAAATATATTAATGGGAAAACCTTTCGAAATTGATTCTGTTGTTCTATCCACTCCGACTTATATGAATACAGATACTATAGTAAGCATTGCAAGTGCTACACAAGGATTTAAAGTCTCATCAAGTAAAACAGATATAAAAAACAAGATAGAACTTCCTTTAAACGATTACTTGGAAACTTTCAACGGATGGGAACTTTTTAAAATTATGCCAAAATACAAAAGCTTAAATCAATTTTATACAGACAGTTATAATCTTTTAAATGAGAAAATACAGGAATTACCGATTGAGGAATTTGATGTTAGATTTGAACCTCCAAAACCCGAATTACCACTGAGTAAACCTTTTGAATTAAACAAAATATATAAACCGGATTATTTAATTCCCTCATCAGCAATATTTATCGGCAGCTTGTTTATATTGATTCCTTTTTTTACTCATAAAATTAGAATTAATCCAATCCGAAAACGTGAAGAGGGCGAAAGGAACGGTGCTTACATTATTTAATATAAAAAAATATTATGGACGAAACAACTAAAAGACACATACTGGAAAATTGTAACAATCCTGATTTTACAATCGACATTTTGGATGATTGTGTAAAGGACGGAGATATTACAATTGAAGAACTCCAAAAATATAACTTAGAGATTTCAAAAGTAAATGAACTCAAAAGAAGAAATGAGCTGAGAGAACAGGGAATCTATAAGGTAGAAGGAGAGGAAGAAGAGGAAGAAGAAGATAGTGAAACAAACGGCTCAGTAAATGAGGCTGGAAATCCGATAGATAAAAAGAAGGCAGAAATTGAGAAAGTACTAAATGACAAAGAGTCGGTTGAAACCGTGAGTCAAAATATTTATAGAAATAATATATATACTTACGATGATTTAAAAGTAGCCGGATTATCTGAAGATACATTGAGAGCCATAAAATATTATTCAAATAGAGACCCTGTTTCAAGTTATAAGATTAGTGATTTACCGAAAATGGAGGAGGGTCGAACAGATGTGTTTTTTATTGGAATGCCTGCCTCCGGAAAATCCACTATGCTTGCCGGTATTTTGAAATATATAAAAACCAAGGGGTTAGCTATTGTAGACGCCTACAATAATGCAGGCAATAAGTACCAGGCTCAATTAGTTAAAGATATTGATAGGAGAGTTTTGCCGGATGGAACGGCAAGAGGGTCTTATAACTATATTGCAACTTCTTTAATGAAAGAAAGCGAAAATGTTAAACATCCGTTTAATATCGTAGAGGTTCCGGGAGAAAACTATGTTCAAATATTTGAGAATGGTCTTGAAACAGAAGAAGTAAAAGGTTTTGTAAATTATATAAAAAATCAGAATAAAAAGATTTTAATTTTTGTTATTGACGCTTTTGCAAATGAAGACGAAGATAGCTTAGCTCAAGACCAAGAATCGGTATTCACTAATATCTTTTCAATGTTGAAAGATAAAGAAATTCTTAGCAGGACCTACGCTGTATATTTGGTAGTAAATAAATTTGATGTTTTGAAGGAAACAATTTACAAAGATTCTTATGAATCTGATCCTGTATTAGCAAAAAATTACATTTTTGAAAAATTCAGAAATTTTAAAAATAATATTTTGGAAAAAAGAGATAAAAATGACTTTGTCATAAAAATATTTCCTTATTCTATTGGAAAAGTATATTTAACACAAGTTTTACAAGAATATAATCCTGAATACAGCAGGGCAATTACTGAGCATTTATTTGAGGATAGTTTCATTATAAAATAAATGAACAATGGACAAAATAAATTTAATAATTCACGGCACATTAACTCCAAAAGGAGACGAAATAGTTTTTGGAAAAAAAATTGAACAACAAGGAGAAACTCTTCGGGATGAACGTAGTAAGATTCCTAAAAAGAATATTAATTCAAATGTTTTTTCATTATACCAAGATGCCGGAAATAGAGTCTACTCACTGATAAATTCAAAAATAATAGATTTTGAGAGAAGATCCGGATTTTATGCTATTAGATTATTTGTCAGCCCGGAATATAAAATCTCAAATCCAAAAGAAGTTTTATTAAAAATAAAAGAAAGATTTGATAAATATCGTGAAAATGATAACTTTTCAAATCAGGATTATGATGATATCCTTTTGACTGTTCAACCGGAAAAGATAAATAACAATATTTTTATTGGCAGCATTATTGATGATAACTTTTATGAATTTACTGAAGCAAACAAAATCGATAATCTTTTAAATAATGAAGATTTATTATCAGTAAAAAGGCTTTATGTTTTCGATAAAAGTGATTCTAATATTGAACAATCTGCAAAGGATTTGAAATTAAAGCCTATTAAAGAAATTAAAGAAGGTATAAGACGGATTAAATTTTATAATCCCCGTCAATATCTAACCGGAGTTTATGTAAATGATAATCCGATTAATTATAAAAGGTCAAATGATTTCACTGTTCTTTGTAAAAAGGAAGATATAGTAGAATACAAGGTAGAATGGAGCAATAAGAAATTACTGGCAGAAAATGACGACATAGAAGTAGAAAGACCGGAAGAACAACAAAAAGAACCAAGTCAAACTACTAATTATATTCTTTTCTCCATTATTGGTTTATTATTGGGAGCCGCCGGTGGCTATTTTATTCCTCAGTTTTTTAAAGGACCGGCTGAAGAACCTCCTGTAATCATAGAGTCTGTTCCGGAACAAACAATAGATTTTAAGCTCGATGGAAGCGTCAAAGACATTACTTTTAAAATAGAAAATATAAATGAATTATCTGCTTACTCTTTTAAGCTCGATTCCAAAGGAGATTGGATGTATAACTCTGGACCGGGAGCTAAGGACAGTTTATTAGACCAACAAGTTATTAAAAAAATTATTTCAGACCCCATTCAAGCGGAGAAAGTTATTACTGCAATACAAAATTTTGCAGGAAAAGAAATAAAAGATAAGACTGAAACAAAGAAAGACGATAAAAACTCTATTGAAGCAAAAGGTCAGGAGGCTGAAAGTTCAAGTTCTGAGATAAATAAAAATAATGATGATAAAGAATTATCAAGTAAAAAGAATAAAAGTAATTCAACAGATAATTCAAGAAACAAACAAAATTCAGATGAGAAAAACCAAACTAATAAAAAAGAGACTTCACCTAAACAGAAGTCTGATCAAAAGCCGAAATCAAAAAAAGTAGAGAGTTCGACAAAAGAAACTACCCAAAAGAAAAATGAGGGAGAAGATAAAAATGCGGATTATTAAAGAATAGATAATGAAAGACAATAAGCGTACAATTTATTTTATGGGAGGCACAATATTGGTTGGGCTTTTATTGATTGTTTTTATGTTATTTGGAAATGATGTAATCAAAGTCATTTCACCTTCTGATGGCACAACTATTCCTGTTGATTCGACTGTAATTGTACAAGGAGATACTATAAGTACAAATCCACCTATCCAAAATTCACCCCATCATAAAATACAAGAGAAAATTGACAAATTAACTGTTCAGAATATTAATCCTCAGGTTTATGTTACAATAACGCAGGAGATTTCCTCTGCTGAAAAAGCAGGTGTTTTTCCGATGAGTATCGCTACAAATTTGAGAGAATCACTCAATGAAAATTACATCAGATTATCTTTTAATAAAGCAGATAATATTTTTGCAAAAGATCCCATCAATAAAACAGAACTTAATGATATTTTAAACCATATTTCTTCTTTGGGAGCTGACAGGAATAGGATACAATCCTACACAACAAAAATTAAACAAATAGAATATTATACTCAAACTTTGCCGGCTAAAGTTAACCGATTTACAGGTAGATCATTTAATAATTTTAATTCCAATGAATACCAATCTTTGAAGTCGGAGTTAAATAATTTACCCAATTTAGATCCAAGTCTTAAAACCAGGGCATCAATAAATTCAGCCAAAAATTTATCTTTAAATAAATTAAGTGTTTATTATTCTGATTACTTAGATTATATTGACGCATTAGACTTTTAATAAAATATTTAAGAATATGAATCAAAAATAATTTTACAATGAAAACAATAATTCTATTTTCATTAATGTTTCTTCCTCTTTTTTCAATTGCTCAAAATAAAAATGGAAAAAATAAAAACAATGATGAGGTAACAAGGCTTAAAAAAATAATAAAAGATAACAATAAAGCTTATTTTTACGGTTATTTTAAAGAAATATACAAAGACAATCCGGATTACTTAAGCAAAGCACAATTAGGAGACGAACCTATAGACAGGGTACAAAAAAGAATTGTCTATTTGAAAAACATAGCAGTTGACGATACTCAGAATCCAAATGACATTGCATTGGCTGAAAAGGCAATTAAGTTTAATGAAACCTATTTGGAGTTTTCTGAACTTAAAGAAAACAACAAAAATATCTTTGAAACAGTATATGATTCCGTTACTATTAAATCCTACATTAACAATTTGTCCGATTTGGATATAAAAGAATTTCCCGGACTATTAAAAAACAAAGAAGATATAATAAAAGAATTAGATGAATATCAGAAAGAAACTTGCACCTTAAAAAGAAGTTTAGAAAAATTCATATATAAAGAAAACTTAATTAAAGATGAAGTCTTTCGAAACAAAATTAAAAATATGGAAAAGGATTATAATTTTCCATATTTAAAAAAGACTATTAAGGAAACAGCTAAAAACATCAAGTATTATAATGAAGGTTTGTTAATTTGTCAGGATTCTGAAAAAGTAAAAACTGTTCAAGAAACAAATACAGAAACAAAAAATGATATAGAAGTTAAGTCAATGGATTTGGAGGGTTCTGAAGAAAACCCAAACAAAACAGATGATAATCAATAAATATAATCGATTAAAATAAAACCCGGGAATTATGAAACATGTTCTTTTTACTTTTTTATGTTTACTTTTTTCAACTTCTGTTGTTTTTGCTCAATCTTCTTTGGAAAAGAAGATAACGACAGCAGGAAATTTGTTCAAGAATGAATATTATTCGGATGTCATTGAAACTTTAAAAGAGGAGTCACAGACAGATTATCGGGTGGCTTTTTTCGTGACAGCTTCTCGTTATGAAATATTAAAATCAAATAATTTTAATAATCCGGAGGAGATATATAAGGTTAAGAGAAGAGTTAATGACTATTTAGAAAAATTCGTTGATAAAAGAGAAAACTTCACTCAAATAATATATAATTATTCTGAATTTCTGGGAAACAACTTTCCACCTACACTTCAAGAGTTTTATGTAGTTAAAGCTCAAAAAGAAGCAGAAGAAAAGGAAAGAATAAAGCTAGAAAGAATTGATGAGTTAAAAAACTTATATTCTCAAGGAAGATATTTGGCAATACTTAATCAAGTTAATGGACTTAGAAATAGTGATATTGAGTTATACCATTTAGAATATTATGAAGCTATTGGAAAATTTGGACTTTTAAAAAGTAATAATGACTACCATTTTTATAATGATTTGCTTCCGGCTCGGACACAGCTTGAAAATTACATTTCGAAATTTGGAGAAGTCGATTCTTTTTACACCACAATTGTTGAGCGAGATTTAGCCGAATTAAATCGCAATTATCCTAATACCTATGATGATTTTGTTAAAGTGAAAGCTAAAAGAGAAGAAGAAGCTAAACAGCAGAAGATAGCAAAAGAAATGGAAGAAATTCGTTCGAAAGTTAGAGGAACGTTTTATCATTCTGCTAAAGAATTAATAAGTAAATATTCCGGTGATAGAGAAGAGGAAGAATATAATTTCTATAAAACGAAGGTGTATTACAAAATTTTTTCTACGGGAGTTTATAAAAATTTTAACGATTTTCATATGGCAAATACTCTTATTAATAATTATTTAAGAAATAAGAAATTTACAAACTCAAATTATCGGAATGAAATTGAAGGTTATAGAAAAGATTTAGATTCTAATTATCCTAAAACTCAAGATGGTTGGGCAAGGATGAAAAAGAAAGAAGCGAAAGAAAAAGAAAGAAAGATTCAAAAAACAACGAAAAGTGGGAGAAGTACAAGAAGTAAAGATAGTTTTATTGCTATAGGGTATGAAGGAGGCACTGTGGCCAAGTATGGACTAAGATTTGAGGTTGGAGGAAGAACATTAGGATTCTTTTTAAATGCAAGAACTTCTTTGATAAGTGACAAAGAACTATTCCAAAACATAGATATCAAAAATAGAAATGAAGCCATTGTAGGAATTAATTTAAAATTATCAAAATGGTTATTTTTAAATCTAGGTTCAGGTTATGGGTTTTATAAAGAAATGGATTTTAACAACAATAGATTGGAGGCTTTTGAATATTTTCCGGCATATGGAGGGCTCACCATCAGACTTGGGAATAGATTCAACCTGATTGGTGGGACATCTTTTATTGATATTGGAAAAGAAAAATATTGGCACAATTGGTACAACTTTCAAGAATACACTTTTGGATTAACGATTAATTTGAGATAGGCCAAATTATGGTATTGTTATAGTTTTATGGAGTGTGATTCACCTTTTTTTAATAAATAAAAATTGAGTATTAACTTTTAAGTCCAAAAAGAACGATAAAAAAATCAAGATCCAACAACACTACGAGCCAAGTTGCCAAAAACAAAAGCTATTATTACTAGTATTACGGAACACCAAACCCAAATGGTCATAAACTTAGTTTTTTTAGCAAATAACTTAATTATACCTGCCGGGATTAGACCTAACATAAAACCTCCTAAAACATAACCAATGATATAACCTAAACTAAAACCCATAATATCAAATATTGTAAAATTAATTTTTCATGTAAAAAGATTGGATTATTTATAACCTTAAAAACTATTCACAAAAAAAACCCTTATAATCCGTTCACGAATATACATTTATTTTGATAAAGAGTAAGTTATACTCTCGTTTTAAACACAAGAGTAAAAACACTGAAATTTTACTCTCGTTCAGATAACAGGGGTAAAAATTACCCTCGTTTATTTTGGCTTGTTTTATACTATTGGTGTCTTAGTTAAAAAAAATGCTAATAGTTTTAAATCGAATATAAAAAGCGATTAGGAAAAGTTAATTCGATATTTCTAACACTTCCTTATAAAAAAAATTAACATTTTGACAACAACAGTCACAAGAATCGCCCCTTTCAATGACGGATGTCGAAACGCTCAATTACAGTGAATTATCGTTGAATCGATTTATTGCAATGCTTGAGATAAAGTTCTGAACTTGATAAAAATAAACATAAAATCAAACAACTCTTAGATTTAGGGAAGATTGTTGCGTAGATTTGGTAGTATCTCATTAACTGTGTAAGTTGAAAAGTTATTCTGGAATTTTTTTGA
>CAYFWH010000005.1:0-1348 GCA_964346785.1 uncultured Weeksellaceae bacterium
GGTCGAAAATTTATGAATTGAACCTGCCGGAAGAGCTTAAAACCGATTCAATTCCGTAAACAATTAATCCGCCGGCGAGATAGGCAATCAAATCAAATTTATCAAAAGTACTTCCGAGAATGGTGGCTACAACCGGATTGTTGTTGGCGTTTAGAGCTTCGGATATATTAAAGGCCTGGGCGATTTCGACTAAAAATGCGAAAATCAGTATGCCGATTATTGTTTTTGTTTTATTGAGATTAAAAAACGCCCGGATAAAACAATAAATCAGAATAATCACGAGTACATCGCCAATCGTATCCCGTACAAATCCCTTGACATACAGTGCAATCAGAATTTCTGCCGCCAATAAAATCAGGAAAATAATGGCATAAATTTTATGAAAACGAACAATTTGCATTTATTCACTGTAAAAAAAGAATGACAGCACAAAGAGGCTGTCATTCTGTTCAATTGTAATTGATTAATTATTTTAAATCCAATGATTTCTGACCGATTTTCATACCATTCTGGTACAAATCTATTTTGTAAGTTCCTTTTGGAAATTCATATTCTTCCCAGTCAAAAGATATGTTTTGTTTGGTCCCTTGCTGATAATTGAAAGTCACTTTGTCTGAATATCCAATTGTACCGCTCGACCAGGTTTCCAATTCACCCGGACTTGCATTTTTGAATTTTCCAAGCTCGCCATCCGGTTTGTAAATCGCTATATAAATTTCCTTTTCGCCGGTTTCAGCATAAACATTCGGGTCTAAATCAAAGCTAACTCTCAATTTGTCAATCCTTTTTGCACGACCGGTTTCTACTTCTTTACCACTGTTTTTCACTTTCAGACCGGTGATATTGTAATTTGAAATCGTAAATGTCGATCTCAGATTTTTCTCATTTTCATCGGCTCTGTCTCTTTCTGTGTTTAACTGTGTGGTTATTTTTTCCTTTTGCACAATCAGCGTGTCATTTACCAGCATCAGCGAGTCATTTTTGGCGGTAAGTTCAGCAATCTCATTTTTATAACGGTTGATGTCTCCATTCAATGAATTAATCAATTTTTGAGCTTGTGCCAGTTCTTTTTCAGTAGCATTTTTATTGCTCAAAATAGACTGGATTTCGTCCCGTTTGGCTGCGATTTCCAAATCTTTCTGTCCCAGAACAGAATCTTTGACATCAATCTGAGCCTTGGCTTGCTCATAATCGTAAGACAAGTCATCGAACATTTTTTGAAGTTCAACCCGCGCATTTTCAGTGTCTTTTAAATTTACATTCACCAGCTGAATCTCCTCTTTCCCTTTTTTTAACTGATTATTTTGATAAAAGTTAAAACCGAGGCTACCAAGAAGACCTGCTGCAA
>CAYFWH010000005.1:1358-40833 GCA_964346785.1 uncultured Weeksellaceae bacterium
ATGCCAATAATGGCATATTCTCTGGTTTTGTTTGGTTTTGAAGTTGGCTCCTGTTGACCCATATAGGTCTGATTTTCATTCTCATCCATATTGATTATTTTAAGTAATAATTTATTTTTCTGTCAATTTGATAAATGGCTTGTCCATTTTTTGAAATTATACACTGTATCCAATTGTTGTTTGAATCTAATTGATAATCAAAGTGATATAAATCAAATTTGTTTGACTGATAATTAATCTTTTCAATCTCAAAAATCCTGCCACTTGAATTATAATGTTCTATTTCAATTATTTTTCCATTTTCTTTAAATGTCTTTTTCAAAGGATAAAAACCTTTGTATTCGATGATTTCCTCAGTTGTGCTGTTGTGAGTTTCTCTATTGATTCTCACAGGCATACCCGTTTTGTCATTTTTATAGGAAGTAAATAAACCAACTGAACCGTTGTTTGAAAAAGCTTTTTCTGAAACCGGGTTATAATTCTCATCAAATTCATATTCAGCTCTTGAGAAAATTGCATCTTCCATCCAGAAAATCTTTTTTTTCAGCCGGTCATTTTCATATACAAAATTAGCAATCCAATATTGGTCAGTCGTTCTTCCTGAATTGAATTCATCGGTTCTAATCAATTGATTTTTCAAATAATAGAATGTCTTTTTATGTGAGATTTTCCTTGGCTCTTCACCATTCTGAATCAAAACAGTTTCTTGTTTTTCAATCTGCCGTGCGGCATTGTACTGATAAGTTGTCCGGTCAAAAATTCCAATTTTCCCTCTGTAATCCAGAAAATTTTCATTTGATTTCAGATATTTTGCCTGATCGAATTTCAGATAAACAGAATCAAATTCTTTGCTGTCCAGAAAGCCGGATGCCACTGTTTTTGTCGGATTTCCATAGGGTCTCGTCACCGAGCTCAGGCTTTCTACATTTCCGATTAATTCAAAATCAGCTGCTCTGAATTGGGACAGACAAATCCCGAATAACAACAGCAGAATTACACAATTAATTTTTTTCACGCATTTTTTTATAAGCATTGATCAATCCGTTAGTCGATGAGTCGTGCGAACTGATTTCACCGTCAGACTCCAGTTCCGGTAATATTTTTTTTGCCAGCTTTTTGCCGAGCTCAACACCCCACTGGTCAAAACTGAAAATATTCCAAATCACGCCTTGAACGAAAATCTTGTGTTCGTACATCGCCACTAAACTTCCTAACGATTCTGGAGTCAAAAGATTGTATAAAATTGAATTTGTAGGACTGTTTCCTGCAAAAACTTTAAATGACTTCAAAAAATTAATTTCTTTTTCTGATTTTCCTTCAGCTTTCAGCTCTTCAACAGCTTCGTCTTCTGTTTTACCAAATGCAAGTGCTTCGGTTTGAGCAAAAAAGTTTGAAATCAGTTTTTGATGGTGGTCTTTCAACGGATTCAAAGAATTGGCACCGGCAAGAAAATCACATGGAATCAATTTTGTTCCCTGATGAATTAATTGATAAAAAGCATGTTGTCCGTTGGTCCCCGGTTCACCCCAGATAATCGGTCCGGTCTGATAAAAAATGTGTTTTCTGTCACGACCGGTTGATTTACCATTACTTTCCATATCAGCTTGTTGAAAGTATGCGGGAAAGCGATGCAAATACTGTTCGTAAGGTAAAATCGCCATGGTTTCTGCACCAAAAAAATTGTTGTACCAAATTCCAATTAGTGCAAGAATAACCGGGATATTTTCTTTGAAATCAGCATTTCTGAAATGATTATCCATCTTATAAGCTCCGTTGAGCATTTTTTCGAAATTCTTATAACCTATAGCCAGACATACACTCAGCCCGATGGCACTCCAAAGTGAATATCGGCCACCTACCCAATCCCAAAAACGGAACATATTTTCTGAGTCAATTCCAAAAGCGGTAACCTCATCTGTATTGGTCGAAATAGCCACAAAATGTTTTGCAATATCTTCTTTTTCTGCACCCGAATTCAAAAACCATTCTCTTGCAGTATGTGCATTGGTCATTGTTTCCTGTGTAGTAAAAGTTTTTGAGGCAATGATAAACAGTGTGGTTTCAGGATTTATTTTTTTGAAAGTCTCAGCAATATGGGTAGCATCCACATTCGAAACAAAATGGATATCCAGCCTGGTTTTATAATGTTTCAGAGCTTCGGTAACCATCACCGGGCCTAAATCTGAACCGCCAATTCCAATATTGACAACGGCTGTTATTTCTTTGCCGGAGTAACCTTTCCATTCACCCGAAATAACTTTTTTGGAAAAATCGTTCATCTGATTCAGCACCTTATCGATTTCGGGCATTATATTTTCTCCGTCAACCATTACCGGTTTGCCGTCTTGATTTCGCAATGCGGTATGGAGCACCGCCCGGCCTTCGGTTTCATTGATGATGTCTCCTGTAAACATTTTTTCGATTGTAGCTTTCAGTTTACATTCTTCTGCAAGTTGAATCAACAAACTAATTGTTTCTTCATCAATCAGATTTTTTGAGTAATCGACTAAAATATCCTCAAAACGAATATGAAATTTCTGAAAACGGTTGGAATCTTTAAAGTAATTTCTAAGAGAACTACCGGCAGATTCTTTGAAATGTTTATCGAGTTTTTCCCATGCTCTGGTTGACACGGGATTGATTCTTTGCAGTGGCATATACAAATGTGTTTTCACAAAAATAAAAATAAGTAACCATAAAACGGCAAAATTGATTTTTTATCTGTTGGTTTTATTATATTTGCGGCCAGTTCGGGGCGTAGCGCAGTCTGGTAGCGTATCAGCATGGGGTGCTGGGGGTCGCTGGTTCGAATCCAGTCGCCCCGACAAAAAGAAAAGTCCATCTGTAAGATGGATTTTTTTATTTGGACCGGATGGAAGAAAGCTCGCTTTCGGACAAAAAATCATATTTTTTTTATTAACGGTTTGTTGCTCTATTCTGCCAGCCATTTGAACCATGTTTTTTGGTCAATTATGGGAATGTCATTTTGTTTACAAACATTCATTGTGTGTCCCGTTCCACCTGTCATTGGTTTGTCAAGATCGTCATAGAAAATACCAAAAGTGGCTGGTTTTATTTCCTCAGTACCGGTTACTTTTATAGTATCACGGATGATATAAGCTGCTTTTATTGCATAACGATTTCTATCACCTGAGACATATTGGTCAATTAGCTTTTCTGTTTTCTTATTGCTTTTAGACTGATACACCACTTTTGGTTCAGCAGCAATGTTTATTTCGTCCAAAGAAATTGTTTCGTAGGCTTGGTTTGTTTTTTTTCTGTGTCCGGAATATGGTGTTATAACTTGTAATCTTTTATTGTCGACTGCAGTAACACCATCAGAAAACAGTTGGTCTGAGCCATTTGCATTTCCGCTTCTGAAAATCATATTTTTTGTCGAAGAAGCCAACAATTTTCCAAGTGTTGTTAATTTTTCTTTGTCTGTTTCCAAAACATTTCTTTTGCCTTCAAGAAGAACAATAGAATTAGGATTATCGAACTGTTTTATAAATTCTTTTAGTGTCATTTTATATTAATTTTTTCGGTTTTCAGCTTTTCATTTTCTGTAAAGCTAAAATATCAGTCCGTCAAAATATGTCGTTATTATTTTGTGAGGCCGTCTTTTTAACATAGCATAGTACGGTTTGAAAATTGACGAGGATGGTATTTTTAGCCATCTCGCACGTGCGGGACAAACGAAGTAGAAACTTTGATTTTACTAAAAACGTTCAATTGAAGATGCTTCTGCCACTCTTGCCAATCTTTTTGTTAGCGATTCGGCATTTTTTCCATGTTTTTTATTTTTAACAATAGTCATCTATTGAATCCTCGCCTGTCCATTCTAATCCTTGAACAATTGTAAATTGTTTTTCTGCTCCTACTTTTTGGAAAAAAGTTCCAAGGCTTTTATGTATAAACAAATTATTTTCAAAAGTTACTTGTAGTAATGACCATGGTTTAATTGAACCACCTTCATTAAATTCACACATAACCCACAAGATATTTTCATCTTTAGATATAGCATAATTTAAAGCTATTGATTTCGCATATTGGTTTATTGAGAAAGGTTCTCCAATCCTAATGTTTTTGGAATAAAGGGCAATAGAATTATCTGTATTTTCTTGAGGACAACAAAGAAATTTAGTGGGGGTTTTCCAATCCTTTTGCACAGCATTTGAAGTTAGTGAGGTTGAATATTCTGAGATTTCAGAAGCTTGTATTTCAACTTGTTTTTTTGGTAATCTTCGATTGAATATCCATTCACCTAAAGAACCTCCTTGGATTGATTTATCTCTTTTTGCCCAAGTCAAAAGTCTTTCTTTACTTGTTTGTGCCTCCTGAACACTAACGGCACACATCCATTCGTAATTCGGGTCTGGAAACTTACCACGAAATTTTGAAGGGTCGGCAAGAAATTCTTCAACACTACCACAAATAATTTCAATCCGTTTTGCTGTTATTGGGTTAAGTAATATGTTCTCTAATCTTGTTACCCAACGTAAATTATCCGGTCTGTTATTCTGCTTATTTGTATCAATATGGTCAACAACATGTTCTTTTGTTGGTGGTTCTCCGTGGAAAGCTGTAGCGACAATTCTGTGAATGCTAACTGATGCAATTTCTGGATAACCTGTTTTAGTATTCAATTTCCCAAATGTCCAATAATTATCAGTTGGTCTTTGTCGTTTTCCCTCAAGGGAATGACGTAAAACTGCCCCATTGTCCCTAACAGAGTATTTTTCATTTTTATAAATGCACTCACTTTCTATTTCAAAATCATCCAAAGAAACCATTTCACTCTAATCGATTGGTTTTATAACAGAAACAATTCCACGTTTACTGGTTTCTAAGTACCATTGTACTTGAACTACCGTTCCTGCTATTTGGTCAAGCAATAGGAAGTTATACATATTCTCAGTTGGATAAAGAGTAAATCTTCCATTAGCCTCATCTTCTTTGTTCACAAGTGGAAGAGAATTTAAAACTAATTCTCCTGTATTACTGTCATCCTTTATACTAAAATGTACCTGCCACATTTTCCCATTCCGAGTATCCAATTTTATAAATGTCCAATAGTTTTGAGTTGGGAATAGTTGGTAGATAGTATTTTCAGAGATTATTTTTTGTTGAACGGTTTTAGTTGTCTTTGTTTGGGTTTGAGCAAACGATACTGTTGTAAATAGGATAAAAGTAAACGTTAGGAATTTTGTCTTCATATCTTTTTAATATTTGTGGTTTTTCTTGAAAGCGAGTTCTGTTTTATGCTGATCGCTAACGTTTTCTCGGCTCGGTGTCCGGTCGGATTTTTACATTAAACTTTAGTACGAAGTTAATACTTTTTTCTTATCGAAAATGTTTAACCGAAGCGATTAACCCGTCTTGCGCAACTCCCGTGTGTTACAGGAGTTGTTATTTTTTCTGCATCATTGGAGGTGGTAATGTTTTCTTTGGAAGATAATCATATTTTTTATCTTGCTTAATTATTTCTTTTTCAAGTCTTTCAAAATCAATTTTAAATTCTGATACTTTTGCGGATTCCTTTTGAGTGTAAATTCTATTACTTAATAAATTTGAAACTTCAGTGAACTCTTGATTCATAAATGGAACTATATAACATAATGTATACTGTTTTCCATTTTTTTGAAAAGAAATGAAATTTCTATTTCCTGCATATCTTTCATTAGGTTCAAGTTGTTTTTTAGAAACAAATTCAGTTAATTTTTTTTCGGATAATTCATTTATACTTTTCAATTCATCTTCATCCAATTCATACGAATAATAAGCTTTCTCTCGACTTCCATTTATATAAACATCTAATTTACCATTCTCATTGATTCTTGAATATGAATCGATATTAACATTCCCATTTGGTTCTATTTCATAACTAACTAATTCAAAATTTTCCAGTTTGTTTTTTTGAGCATAACTGCTAAAACTAATTAAGATTCCTAAAATTATTAAGATGTTTTTCATTGTCATATTGTTTTACAATTTCTGCTAACATTTTGGACGCTTTGCTTCCGGCTGGCTTTTTACATTAAACTTAAACACGAAGTTAATATTTTTTTCTTTACAAGAAATGTTTAAACGGAGTGATTAACTTGGCTGGCTACCGAACGCTGTGTTATAGCCAGTAGCAATCACTTGTCTTCATTTAAATCATCTGGTTTTTCCATCACTTTCCCTAATTGATGTAATTTTTTGGTAAGTGTTTCTTTATCAATTAATTTTGTTTCATAGTCAGCTACAATCGCAGGACTTACACTTCTTGACATTGAAAACTCGACTACTTCCGTATCCTTACCCTTGCAGAGTAAAATTCCAATACTCGGCTTTTCATGTGATTTTTTCACAGTTTTATCCAATGCTTCCAAATAGAAATTTAATTTGCCTAAAAATTCAGGTTCAAACTCTTGTATTTTCAACTCAAATAAAACTAAGCAATTTAATTCTCTATGATAAAAAAGCAAATCAGTCCTAAAATCTCTATTTCCTACTTGGATGCGGTATTGCTCTCCCATATAAGTGAAATCTTTACCAATTTCAAGAATGAATTTCCTTAAATTTAAAGTAGTAGCTTTTTCTAAATCTTTTTCGCTATAACTCCGGGGTAAATCCAAAAACTCAAAGATGTAAGGGTCTTTGAATAAATTTTCCGGTAATTTGTTTTGTAATGCTGAGTTTGAAAGCTTTTGGATATTTTTGTTACTCAGCATTGTTCGTTCAAATGTTGCTGAATTAAGTTGTCTTTCTAGTTCTCTTACTGAAAGTTTTTGTTCAATTGCGTGTAAGATGTAGAAAATCTTTTCCTCTGCCGTTTTTGTCTTATTTAAGATGTGCAAATGTGATGACCATTGAATTTGTGCCAACACTGTTGACACAAATGTAGATAATAAATCATTACTGCTTTATAATTGTGTCAACACCGTTGACACTTTTGTAGATTGCTGCTTTTCAAAAAATTCTAAGAAAGTTGATAGTGTAGAAATAAAGTTATCATTAGTGTACTCCTCAAAAAATTGTTTCATTCTATAAAGTCCTCTTCGATTGAATCCCGAGAGATTTGGAAATTTTGATAAAATAAAATCAGATAAACTTATGAAATTGGGTTGTAAGCTTAGTTTTTGTTACAGTCTTTGTACATAAACATTCTTCGCTTCGCCTGTTTCGTCTATTTCAACTATCAAATATTTAATATAATCGGGGTCAATATTCCGGCTATATTTTTCTCGAATTAAAAACTCAAGAGATTCTTCTTTTATAAAATCGGGTTTGCCAAGTAAGTCAATTATTTTGTCAGATTTCATTCCAATCAGGGTATCTGATGAAATTAAATTAGGAGCCATTTTTTCTCTTGTGTCTGCTAATTGCCAATCAACTCCTTTTTCTTTCCATTTTTCAGAATCAAATGCAATCTCATTTTGGCAACCAAAGAAAAAAAGTAAACATGAAAATAAAATCCAATTTCGCATTATATTGATTTAAATGACCTCAAACTTTTTGCAGGTTTTTCTTCTTCAAATAGTTTTTCGATATATTTTAAAGAATTATTTGCTTCATCTGTATTTATATAGATATTTAATTTTTTGGCTAAAATCAATTGTTGTTCTTTAAAAATTTTGGCCATCAAAAATAAAGCCTTCCAATTATTTTCAATACCGGTGTCTGTATAAGTTTTCAATATTTCATTGTAGAATGAAGGCTCCAAATACCTGTCAATGAACTTTCCTGATTTTCCGATTGAAACTTTAAAATCAAAATCAAATCCGATTTTCCATTCGATCATTTGTGAAAACATGGGTCTGACCACAGTTTCCATTGTATCTTTTGCATAGACTATTTCATTTCGTTTTAATCCTTTCGCCACATAAGTAATCGTCCACCAAAACTCATTACAAACTTCGGAAAATTCTTTCTGTGTTGGCTTTTTGATGTGATAATCTTTATCCGTCGATTTAGGAATTTCGTTGAATAAATTGTCTTTGTCCAACCAAACAACGGTAAGACTATCTGCTACAAAATCAGTTTCAAATTTTTCTCTTGGAAAAAGATTCAGGTCAATGCGATTGCCATCTTCAAAAATTGTAAGGAATGTAAATGAAACTTTTTCCTGATTGTTTTCATTTCCCAGGTCCATTTCATCCGGAAGTTGCTGAAGGATAGGTTTTCCGAAATGCGAAATCCAATTTCTGTCTGCTAAAAAAGTGTTGAAATCCTGAACGACAAAGAGTAAATCAAAATCCTGGTATTTGTCGGGTTTTATATTCGGATTTGCTCTTGAGCCATTGAGTAAAACAGCCCGTACTCTTTCATCATTTTTGGCGAATTTTAAAATCTTTTCCTTTGTATCAATTAGTTTTTGCATTGTTTGGTTAAAATCACTTATTGTGGACAGGTCTCAATTCATCATTTTAATCTAAATCTCTTTTATCATCATTCATTTTGATTGGATTTTGACGCGTATCAAAGACATCACTAATTATGACTTCTTGTTTGTCAATTTCAATACGATAAATGACTTTAAAATTTCCACTGACTAAATAGCGATGTTTCTGGTTTAATTTTTCAAGATTAGTTTCAATCTGACCAATTTCAGGAAATTTCTTTAAATGTTGGGTGGATTTCAATATTTTCCTACGAATTTTATGAGCTACTTTTCGATTTGTGTTTTCTACATAGTAATCAAAAATCTGTTTTAAACTCCGGATGGCAAATTTGGTCCAAGTTATTTTCATTGACTACCAATTTGCAGATTCCCTTTCTATTTCTTCTTGCGATTTAACCTGCCCGTTTTCATAATCTTTTTCAGATGTTTTGATTCGTTCAATTAATTCTTCAATCGTAAAAGGGGGGAAGTCAGAATCATTCATTTCAGGATTTTTATGTAAAATATAATCCTCTATTTTCTTAAAAAATTTTTCATCTTTAAGTTCAGCTATATAAGTTATCAGATTCAGTTTTCTTGTTTGCAAGTCAGTAGCCATAATTCAAATATTTATTATCAAAGTTACAAATAAAATCACTTATCAAATTTGTGTTATTTATAAAAGTGAATTGATTTTCACAAATGACTTCGTATTAACGATAAATTATTGTTTTTCAGTTGTTGTCAAAATAATTTATTAAAAATAAAAAACATTAGATAAAGTTAAAAAGAATGTATAGAAAAAGGGTTTGTATTTCTACAAACCCTTTAAGTTGCTCCTCCTGCTGGGCTTGAACCAGCGACCCTCTGATTAACAGTCAGAAATTTATAGTTTTCGTTGTTATTCATTTTTTATCTGAAACTTTTGCAAAGCTATTGATAACAGTGCACTTAAGCAAATTTTATTATTGTTTTATTTTGTTTTATTTATTGTTATTTAGTACTTTCGTATGCAAATTGTATGCAAGTAATTAAATTTGCATACAGAAAAACATAAAAGGCAATGAATGAACAGTATTTTATTTCAATCGTACTGGATAAAAGAAACCAGAAAAAAAACGGTACTTATCCAGTTAAGTTAAGAGTATTCACACCCACCCCCAGAAAACAAAAACTTTATTCAACAGTTTTTGAATTCACTGAAAAGGATTTTGAAAGTATTTGGGCTACTGTTAAGCCCCGAAAAGAATTTAAACCATACCGGCAAAAATTACAAGCATTAGAAACCAAATCAATTGAAGTTGCTGAAAAGTTATCTACATTCAATTTTGAAGATTTTGAACGGCTGATGTTTAATAAATCCACCAATAAAGAACTGAATGTAAATTTCTACTTTCAAAAAATCATTAGTGAAAAGAACAAAAAGAAAAAAATCAGTACTGCATTAAGTTATCAAAATGCTTTGGATTGTCTTTTAAGATTTCACGATAAACCAGCAATAAATTTCAAAGATGTTACTGTATCGTTTTTAGAACAATTTGAAACCTTTTGCATTGAAACCGAAAACAAAACCAAAGCAACCACCGGCATTTATTTACGCAACCTTAGAACAGTGTTAAACACTGCAAAAGAAAAGAAAGTACTACCGGCTGATATTTACCCATTTGGCAAAGGCAAATATCAAATTAAATCTGGGGGTAAGGTTAAAAAAGCATTAAACAAAGAACAGTTAAAAACATTGTTTGAAGGCAACCCTGAAAACCCAGAACAGGCAAAAGCAAAAGCATTCTGGTTTTTTTCTTATTTGTGTAATGGTATGAACTTTCACGATATTTTAAATCTGAAATGTAAAAATTACGATGGTGAAAAAATAGAATTTATAAGAGCCAAAACAGAAAGAAGCACAAAAGAACTTGAACCCATTACTGTTTTTCTGCCGGATTATGCCAAACAGGTTTTGAATGATTACGGCAACCCAGCCGGCAACCCAAAAGATTTTATTTTTGATGTTTTAACTGCAGAACAAACCCCAGCTGAACAGATAAGAAAAAAGCAAAATTTCATTAGATTTACAAACCAGCATTTTTTGAAGTATGCCAAATCTTTGGGCATTGATGAACCGATTTCAACCTACTGGGCAAGGCATTCATTCAGTACAATGCTATTAAGGGCAAATGAACCAATTGCAGTAATTTCAGAAGCTTTGGGGCATACTGATATTAAAACAACAATGGGCTATCTGGCAGGGTTTGAAGATGAAGTAAAAAAAGAACTGCCGGCTAAACTTTTGGATTTTTAACGATTAACATAAAAGGCAATGAAAATGAATGAATTTCAGCAAAAGGTAAGAGCCTATTTTGAGCAATTTACCCCAGATGAATTGAAAAACTTTGAACAGCTTGTAAGAGATTTCAACGAAAAAGAAGATGAAAATACTTTGTTTGGTACAATAACATTTGAACAATACAAAGCAGAATATCAAACCCACCTGAACAAAGAACATTCTGATAAATTAAGTGTTATTAATTATTTCAGGGCAAGGATTGAAACGGCTTTAAAAAGCCACAGTGAACAGGTTAGAACAATTTTAACCGGTAAAAACCCACCATTTAATTTTAAAGATTTTTTTGATAAGTATTGGTATTATACCCAAAGGATTTGGATTTTTGAAATGATGAAGTTTAGAAATTATCTAACTGAACAGAGCAATAAAATTGAATTTCAAAAAATAGCACAAAGGGTTTATTTCAGCCCTTTTAATTATGATGTATTTACACAGGATTACAAAGATTATTTTAATGAAGTAAAAGCCAAAAGAAGTAAATTAACAAGTTTAATTCTGCATAATGAAAAAGAACAATTTGAATACTTTAAAGAAATGGCAGATTTGGCATTGAATGGCTTTGACCTGAAAAATCCACCTTCACAGGATTACATTGAAAGCAGAAAAATTGATCTTAAATATTTAAACATTCAGAACCCTAAACAATTATTTGATAACTGTTTTTTAATACTTGAATTTTTGAATAAACAAACACCAGCTGAACCCGAACCGGCTGAACCCGAAATTCAAAACACCATACCAGAAACAACTATTCAATTTGATAAGCCTGAAACAATAGAAAAACTACATTCTGAATTGAAGGGTTTTTTTGTTGGTAATGAAAACGAACTTTTAAGGGCTTTACAGGGCAAAACACTTGAAAAGAAACTACTATTCAATAGCAACCAGAATAAGTTTGTAGAAGTGTTTAAAAGGCTAAAATACAATGGTTATTTATTGAGCCAACCAGTTGATATTAAAAACTGGATTTGCACAAACTTTGAATATCATTACAAAAAAGGTGAAATTTCAGAAACAAGGGTATTTAATACATACACTGTTCACGATATTCTAACTAAAGAAAAAGGCGAACCCCGAAAACCTGAAAGAATTTGCCAACCTGAATGGCTACCTTATAAAACAGCTACAGAGCGAAATAAAGAATAAAACTAAACATTTATAAAAATAGTAACCCCCTATTAACCCCCTAAGCTTTACAGGGTATTGATAGGGGTATTCTTTGCTTTGTTGGTTTGCGGTATGAATTCTAAATATCGTAAAAATGAATGCACTAACATTTGAGCAACTACCAGAAGCAGTTGCAACCCTTAGCAAAGAATTCAGCGAATTAAAAAAGCTGATTTTAAACAGAACCGAACCCCAGCCAACAGAACCGGCTGATGAACTTTTGAACATTCAACAAACTGCTGAACTTTTGCAGTTATCTGTACCCACTATTTATAGTAAAGTGAGCCGGCAAGAAATACCGGTAATGAAAAAGGGCAAAAGGCTTTATTTCTCAAAGTTTGAAATTCTGGACTGGATAAAATCCGGCAGAATTGAAACCATTGATGAAATTGAAGAAAATGCCAGTGATATTTTGTTGAATAAAAAAGGGGCTGAACTATGAAAGCGCAAAACAAACACCAGAACAGCCCACATAAAAGGCAGAGCAAAGATAAGTATAATAAAACTCAATTGCAGAAGGTTTTTAAAGCATTTTACAGCCACCCACAAACAATGCTAATGGCTGATAATGAAACAGGGGTAAGAAGGGAAAATATCTGCCGGTATGTAGCTAAATTAAAAAAGGCTGATTTGATTTGTGAGATAAAAAAATCAAAATGCGAAATTTCAAACTATACTGCCGGCTACTATACTACAAACCCAGATTTGTTTATAAAATCTAATCAATTAAAACTGTTTTGATATGAATGCAGATGAATTTAAACCAGTTTTTGATATTTCTGCAATTCAGGATAATGCAGAAAATTTGATTCAGCAGAAAGTTGAAAAAATAGAACAGTACAGGGTGAAGGTTACTGATGAAATACCACCCCCACCAATAGCAATGAAAATCAATGAAACTGTATTTGGTACTTTGGGCAATATCTCAATGATTACTGGCAAAGCCAAAAGCAGAAAATCATTCTATTTAGGCGTTTTAACAGCTTGTTTTGTTTCAGGTGAACCAATATACCAAACCTTTACAAGTAAGCTACCAGAAGGCAGTAAAACAGTGTTATTTTTTGATACTGAACAAAGCAAATACCATATCAGTTTAGCATTGAAAAGAATTTGCCAATTATCCGGTAACAGTAACCCAGAAAATCTGAAAGTTTACGGTTTACGACCTGAAAAACCTGAAACCCGTTTGAAACTAATTGAACAGGCAGTTTATTCAACCCCTAATCTGGGCATTGTGTTTATTGATGGTATCAGAGATTTAGTAACTTCAATCAATGATGAAGAACAAGCTACAATGATAACCAGTAAGCTAATGAAATGGAGTGAAGAACTGAACATTCACATTATTACAGTATTGCACCAGAACAAAAGCAATGAAAATGCAAGGGGGCATTTAGGCACTGAATTAATGAACAAGTGTGAAACAGTTTTATCAATCGAAAAGGCAGAAGGTAACCCTGATATTTCAATTGTAGAACCTACCTACTGCCGAAATAAAGAACCAGATGTTTTTGCTTTTGAAATTATTGAAGGGCTACCAGTACCAGCAGAAAATTTTGAGATAAGAACAGAAACCAAAACAAAGAAATTTGATACAGCAGATTTATCAAATGAGCAACTTTACAAAATACTGCAAAAGGCTTTTAATGATTCAGGGGCTGAAAAAATAGGATATGGCGAACTGGTAAAGCAGATAAAATTTGCTTATAAAAAGATTTACAAAAAAAATCTGGGTGAAAACAGAGCAAAGGATATTTTAACACTGGGCAAAAATGAAAAGTTATTGATTCAGGATAAAGAAAAAGAACCCTACTATCTGGGCAAATTTGATGAAACACCCAAAAACCAAATTGCTTTGGATTTATAGTCCGTTATCGGTTTAGGTTAAGCCCTTAATATAGGGCTTTAAACCTTTAAACTGATACGATAAAGCAAGGTTTAATAAACTGGTTTAAACCGTTAAACTTATGTAGCTGAAACACTGATAAACAAAAGGATTGAAACGGTTTAACAACAATTTGAACCATTTGAAAAAAGCAAGGTTTAAGAACGGTTTAATGAAAAAACAGAGTTAAACCGATGAAAACAGTGAAAAAATGAGCAATTACAGATACGATTTTGAACCCTACAAAGGCAGAGCCAGCCGGCACGAATGCCCAAACTGTAATGCAAAGCATTCATTTGTTAGATTCATTGATTCAACCACTGGGCAACAAGTTGCTGATGAAGTTGGCAAATGCAACCATAAAATAAGCTGTGGGTATCTTTTAACACCAAAACAGTATTTTGAAAAGAACGGTATTGAAGTACCCAAAACCAGCCAGCCGGTAAAGAAGTATGAACCCCCCAAAATGATTTATGCACACCACCGGCAGAACAGCCAGCAGATTGATTTGAACCAGATTCATTTTACTGAAATTGATGAATTTGCAGAAGGCAACCAGCCAGAAGGTATTTTGAACCATTACAGTTTAACCGGATTACTGCAAAGGCTGAACAGCTACAAAAATAACAATGATGAAGCCCCAGCCATTTTAAAAGGCATTTATCAAAAAGGTACTGCCGGCAGTTATTGCGAAATACCAGCCCCATTTTTACCCATTGATATTGATGTAAAGAAAAAAGAAAATACAATTCTGCAAAACCCTGAAAACAATTCAAAGGTATTTGAAACACTGAAAAGGTATGCAGTAATGATTTGGCATAGTAAAAGCCAGAAGGGCATTGCCGGCATTGTGTATGCCCCTGAATTAAGGTATCTGGATAAAACCAAAACAGATTTGCATTTAAAGAAGGCAAAAGCAATTTATCAGTATTTGCAAATGGTGATATTCAAAGAAACTGGGCTTTTTGTTATTCTGGACTGGCAACAGGGTAAATTTAGGCAAATAAGAAAGCTGGCAGAACAAACTGAACAAAGAACTATAAATTCAAATCCGGCTTTATTCTATACCGATAATACCCCAGAACAAAGTTTGATTTCAAATACAATTCTGCAATTATTCAAAAAATCATTACTACCGGATAAATCAATAAATCAGATAGCTGAACACAACAATTTGATTAAATACCTACTGGGTTTATTTGGGGCTAAACAAACAGCTGAATTGATTTCAAAGTATTATCTGGGTACTTCAAAGCACTGGCAAGGGGCAACAGTTTTCTGGCAGATTGATAAAAGCCATAAAATCAGAAACGGTAAAATTATTCTGTACAATTCTGAAACCGGTAAAAGGGTAAGAAGTGAAAATGTAAGCTGGCTACATTCAGCAATAGAAACCCCTGAATTAAAGCAAATACAATGCTTATTTGGTGAACACCTTTTGAACGGTAACAGCAAACCAGTTGCAATTGTTGAAAGCGAAAAAACAGCAATGATTTGCAGTATTTATTTACCAAAATTCATTTGGTTAGCTACCGGCAGTATTGAAGGCTTAACACTTCAAAGAACAGAGATTTTAAAAGGCAGAACTGTAATGCTGTACCCAGATTTGAAAGCTTATGATATTTGGGCAAAGAAGGCTAAACAATTAGGTTTTGAAATATCTGATTTTTTAGAAAAGAATTCAACCGAAATTCAGAAACAGAATGAATTTGATTTAGCTGATTTTTTACCCCATTTTACACCACCTGAAACAAAAGATGAAGCTGAACCAGAGCCAGCCCAGCCGGTAACAAATGAATTGATTTTAGAACCGTTTAACAGCTATACAAAAGCTGAAATAATATCAATGATGTTATCTATTGATGGAATGGATGAAATGAGGGCTAAAGCAGAATTTCAGAAGCTAATTGATAACAAAGTAATTGATTATGCACCACCATTAAGAAGTTACTTCTTATATCACTCTACACCGTTTTAAATTTCAGTAAAGTGAACTTTTACGAACTGAAAACTGGAGTTATTTGGGGTTATTTGGGGTGAAAATTCACTATCTTTGGGGTAAATCGTACTAAAATGGGTTTTACACAAATTCACACCTTGAATGATGAACAGAAAGCTGAAACCAGCCAGAGAAAAGAAACATTAATTCAGATTTACAGCCGGCTGAATGATGAACTTGAAAAAAGGGATTTATCAGAAGTACCAACTGAAAAGCTGATTCAATTAATTGTACAGCTGAACCGGCAAGCTGATAACCAGAATGTATTGATTAATGAAAAGAAATTTGAAAAGGGTTTATGATTCAATACAATGCAGAATAACGGTACATTCTCTAATAATTTAGGTTATTATTTCAAAAATGGGCAGATATTCAACAAGTGTACAAACTTATGATTCAGCTTTGCAGATTAGTTTGAAAAAGCTGAAACAATGGGGTTATTTAGAACCTAATAAAATCAAATCCGGTGTATTAAACTGGTCAAATCAATGGGGTGAAGTTGGCAGTATTTCAATAAAAGTTGATACAACTGCTGAACCTTTTGTTTTAACATTAGATTACAAATACAGAGATACCCCCAGAAAGTACAGAATTCAAATCAGTTGGTTTTTATCAAATCTGGGCTTTGGTAAGGTTTATTATTTCATTTGCCCCTACACTTTTAAGAAATGCAGAAAACTTTACAACATTGATGGCTATTTTTTGCACCGTACTGCCTTTGATGGGGTAATGTATGAAAGCCAGATAAGAAGTAAAAATTTCAGAGATTTGGCAAACCTTTTTGGTACAAATTCAAATCCATACAAAAAACTAAATTCAAAATACTTCAAAAAGTACTATGCCGGTAAACCAACAAAAAGGTATAAAAAAATACTGGCAGAGATTGAAAAAGAAAATTCAATTTCAGTTGTTGAATTTAATTCAGCAATGAATAAACTTTTCAAATGTAGAAAATGATTGTTTTTAGCAAATAATGCCACTTTGTATGCAAACTGTATGCAAATAAAAAAACAGCTACATTTTTAACGATGTAACTGCTTCATTTTCAGCTCCTCCTGCTGGGCTTGAACCAGCGACCCTCTGATTAACAGTCAGATGCTCTAACCAACTGAGCTAAGGAGGAATTTTCATCCGTTTTTTGAATGGTTTTTATTCAATCTTTCTCAAACGGACGGCAAATATAGAATTGAATTTTAATTTGTGCAAACTTTTTTAAAAGAATTTGTCCCGAATTACATCCCAAATATCTTTACCGAAAATTAATGCCATCAGTAACAGCAATATAATCATTCCGAAGGTTTGAACAACGCCCATCGTTTTGTCGTTTAATTTCCTTCCGGTTACCATTTCTGCAATCGTAAACAGAGCGTGCCCGCCGTCCAGCCCCGGAATTGGGAGCAAGTTTACAAATGCTAACCACATCGAGAACATAGCCGTAAATGACCAGAAGAAATTCCAGTCCCAGGTGGCAGGTAATTTTCTGGCAATTCCAATTGGACCCGCAACTTGCTTATATGCTTCGGTTTTAGGCTTGATTAACAGTTTTAAGTTTTTGATATTGTACTTCAGTATTGTAAAAGACTCGGTGATTGCAAACGGAATGGCAGAAAAGAAATTGAATTCTCTGGTTTCAAACAGGTCATTTTTGATGTTGGGCGTTGGGAAAATCCCCAAAATTCCATCTTCATTGATATCAGCTTTTATGACTTCTGTGTTTTCACCTCTTTTAAATTGAAGATCAATAGTTTCGTTTTTGTGATTGGCAAGAAGTTCTGTCAGGTTTACAATATTAACTTCCTCACCATTTATTTTTTCGATGATATCACCTTTCTGAATTCCTGCTTTTGAAGCTGAATTCCCGGCAAGGACCGAGTCGGCAACTATACCCGAATGTTGTGGGAAAATAAAGTTGTTTCTGCCTTCTGTTGAAAGGATTTCTTTAATCTGTTCATCCTGAATATGGAGTTTGACTTCTTCACCTTTTCTGTCAACGACGATTTCATTGCTTAACATGATATCCAGCGTTAACCTGTGAAACTGTTCTTGTTTTTTGCCGTCAACACTCATGATTTTGTCGCCGTCCTGAAAACCTATTTCCTTTCCGAGTTTACTGAACATCAATCCATCCTGCTGAACTTTGTCAACCGACATGAATCCAACGCCGTTGGCAGCAAACATGATTGCATAAATCAACCAGGCGAGTAAAACATTGACAGTAATTCCGCCGAGCATAATGATAAGTCTTTGCCATGCCGGTTTGCTTCTGAATTCCCATTCCTTTGGTTCTGATTTCATCTGTTCGGTGTCCATGCTTTCATCAATCATTCCGGCAATTTTCACATAACCGCCCAATGGCAGCCAGCCGATACCATAAGTGGTGTCGCCAATTTTTTTCTTGACGATTGAAAACCATGGGTCAAAGAACAAATAAAACTTTTCTACTTTGGTTTTAAAATATTTAGCGGTTACAAAGTGTCCCAATTCGTGAAGTGTCACCAAAATGGACAACATCAAAATCATTTGTCCCGCCTTTACCAATATCTCCATTTGTGAGTTTTGTCTAAAAATTAAGCTGCAAAAGTACAATAAAATAGTTGTTCCGGATGATTATTTCCACCTCAGACTTTCTATCAGGTGAATTATATCTTTCTTCAGATACTGAACGGCAGGTTGAAGTGAATCATATTTGGGCGGAGCCGAAAAATAAACAGATGCAGTCAATAAATTCTGTAAGCTGTCAGTAGCATGAAACTGAAGGTTAATTGCAGAATCACCGCCTAATTCAAACAAAGTTCCGTAAACTTTGTGTTCGTCAAATTCAAAAATTCTCGGTGAGATGTAACTTGCTTTAACTGTTTGTTCCTGAACCAGTTTCTCGCTGTCTTTGATTTTTGTTGCCAAATCTTCCGGGCCATCGATTTTGAAGTATGTCAGATAGATATTTGCCTTCATATCCGGATAATTCAGTGTGAACCAGCAATCTTTTTCTTTTTTCTTTTCGAAACTTAAATTAGAATATTCGAAACTAAAAGGGCAATCAGAATCAAAGCTTACATAAACCGGATCAGGATATTCCAGTCTGAGCTGACCAATTGGTTTGACCGAATAATTGTCGCCACAGCTGTTCAGTAATAACAAAATAAATATTAGAGTCAGGACTCTCATTGAATTGTGTTTAGAAGGGAAGTCCCTCATCATCTTCAAAATCATCTTTTGGTAAATCGGTTTTTGGTTTTTGAGGCTCCGGTTTTTCGACATTCGTTTTTTGACCATAGGATTCATTCCCTTTGGGTGTGAGAAAAGTGAATTCGTTGACAATCACTTCAGTCGTGTATCTGTCCATCCCGTTTTGGTCCGTCCATTTTCGGGTTTTCAGTTTTCCTTCCACATAAATTTTATCTCCTTTTTTCACATACTTTTCAAAAACCTCGGCTAATTTATTTCTGACTACAATATTGTGCCATTCGGTTTGTTCAACTCTTTGATTGGAGTCTTTTGATATATAGCTTTCGCTGGTTGCAAGAGGTAAACTGGCAATGACACCGTTGTTGTCAAAACGATGAACTTTCACATCTGCACCTACATTTCCAATTAAAATTACCTTATTTAATGTTCCGCTCATAGTATATAATTTAAAAAATTTATGTTCTCAAAGTTACAAAATTAAGAACTGCAAATATGTGTTTATATTTTGTATTTCAAATATTTTTCGATTGGCTTAGGAAGTGGTAATTCATTTAATTTATCGGCTGAACAAATTTCAGCATCCATTTCATCAGCAAGTTGTTTAAGTTCTTCTTTGTCTGCATAGATTTGCCAAAAGCAGATTTCCAGTTTTTGATGGGTGAGCAAATGATTTTCATTGTGAGTCAGTGTAATCCGGTTTTTGTTGAGTTTAAAAAAATCTGTATTCTTCATTTTCTCTTCTGTAAATGGAAAACAATACAGGTTTTTCCAGATGTCATTTTCGGTTCTTTTGATCATCAATAAATTTTTTCCGTCTGTAATCTCAAAGAAATTAAAATTCCTTTTTTTGATGTTCACTTTCTTGGTTTTTACCGGGAGCTGGTCTGTTTTATTTTTCTGTAATGCTGCACAACTGTCTTTCAACGGACAATTTTGACAATCCGGATTTCGGGGCAGACAGACTGTTGCACCGAGTTCCATCACAGCTTCATTGAAATCTCCGGCTCTTTTGGTATCAATAATTTCCTTGCCGAGTTCAAAGAAATATTTTTTTGTTTTTGAATCTGAAATATCGAGTTCAATGTCAAAATATCTTGAAAATACCCTGAATGCATTTCCGTCAATTGCAGGGACGGGTTCTCCAAATGCAATTGATGCAATAGCGGCTGCAGTATAGCTGCCTACACCTTTCAGTTTTAATAAATCCGTGTAATTGTTTGGGAAATCTCCATTTAATTGATTTTGAATATACTTTGCGGTATAATGAAGGTTTCTGGCTCTTGAATAATAACCCAGTCCCTGCCAGAGTTTCAGAACCTCTTGCTCGTCTGCATTTGCAAGATCATTTAGGTTTGGGAATTTTTCAATAAATTTGCAGTAATAACCTGCTCCCTGAGCCACACGGGTCTGTTGCAGAATGATTTCTGAAATCCAGATTTTGTACGGGTCAGATTCGCCTCTCCAGGGGAGACTTCTTTTGTTGGCGTCAAACCAAATCAATATCAGAGAGTTAAAACTCATAAATATGATAAGAATTCTTTTTTTGTTTTGGAGCAAACATTATATTTGCACCCGTTTCTTATAAAGCAAAATTAGTAACAAAAAAATAACAGTTATGACGAAAGCAGAAATTGTTGCCAACATTTCAAGTAAGTTGGGACTAGAAAAAAATGAAACTCAAAAAGTAGTTGAGCATTTTATGGATGAAGTAAAAAACTCTTTGGAATCAGGAGAAAATGTTTATTTGAGAGGATTTGGCTCTTTTATCGTTAAAAAGAGAGCTGCAAAAACAGGAAGAAATATCTCTAAAGGTACTTCAATCCTTATCCCGGCTCACAATGTGCCATCATTCAAACCGGCAAAAACATTTGTAGAAAGTGTGAAATCTAAAGTTAAAGTAAAATAATTACGATATGCCAAGCGGTAAAAAAAGAAAAAGACACAAGGTGGCAACCCACAAGCGTAAAAAAAGAAGCAGATTGAACAGACACAAAAAGAAGAAATAACTTCTTGAGTGATTAAAAGCTTATGCACTTTCCATTCGATAAATGTATGGAAAGTGCTTTTTCTGTTTACTTTGGGTTTGAATTTTTAAATCATTTAATATGAAGCTGTCGGGTGTAAATCAACAGTCAAAATTGATATGAATATTAAATCCGAGACTTTAATTTGCAAGAATGAATAAAGAATTAATAGTATCAGCAAATGAGGATTCTGTTCAGGTTGCACTCCTGGAAGAAGGTCGATTAATGGAGCTTCATGTGGAGAATCTGGATTTGAATTTTGCGGTAGGAGATATGTATTTGGGAAAGATCAAAAAGCTGGCGCCAAGCCTGAATGCAGCTTTTGTTGATATAGGATATTCAAAAGATGCGTTTTTGCATTATCATGATCTGGGTCCTAATGTGAAATCTTTACTGGCATATACCAAACTTGTGGCCGGAAATAAATATAAAACACATCAGCTCAAAAACTTTAGAAGAGAAGAGCAGATTCATAAAAGCGGAACCATCGACAAGGTGCTGGCTCCGGGTGATCAGATTATGGTTCAAATTACAAAAGAACCAATTCACACCAAAGGGCCGAGAATTACATCCGAAATTTCGATTGCGGGTCGTTACCTTATTTTATGCCCTTTTGCTGATAAGGTTTCGATTTCACAAAAAATTGAATCAAAATCTGAAAGAGATCGTTTGACTGCTCTTGTGGAAAGTATTAAACCCGAAGGTTTTGGAGTTATCATCAGAACAGCTGCCGAAAGTAAAAAAGTGGCTGAACTTCATGCAGACCTAAATTTCCTGATGAATAAATGGCAGACTGCATATAAAAATGTGCAAAAGAAAGTCGTGCCGATGAAATTATTGAGCGAAATTGATTTGGCATCCGGAATTTTGAGAGATAATTTTAACGAGGAATTTGTAAAAATAACGGTTGATGATGAGAGTCTTTCAAAAGATATGAAAGAATATCTAAACATTATTGCTCCGGGTAAATCCAAGATTATCAAACTTATAGAAGATGGAGATGTGCCTCTTTTTGAAAGAACTGGTATTGAAAGGCAAATCAAATTTTCGTTTGGAAAAAATGTAACAATTCCTCAATCAAAGGGTGCTTATCTTGTGATTGAACATACAGAAGCACTACATGTTATTGATGTCAATTCAGGAAATATCTCAAGAAGTTCGTCTAACCAGGAAGAAACAGCACTGACAGTCAACAAAGTGGCAGCGACTGAAATTGCAAGACAACTGAGACTTAGAGATATGGGTGGTATTATTGTTGTCGATTTTATTGATATGACTAACAGTACACACAAAAAAGAACTCTTTGATCACCTAAAGGAAGAAATGAAAAAAGATAAGGCAAAGCATAAGATTTTGCCGCCGAGCAAGTTTGGTTTAATCCAAATCACAAGACAAAGAGAAAAACCGGAACTCAATATATTGACCAAAGAAGAAAACCCAAATCCGGAAGGTGAAAAGGTGGAAGCACCGATAGTCCTTGTCGGAAGAATCGAAATGGTTTTGAAAAACATATTGGAGACGAAAGGAAAAGAAGTAAAAGAAATTTCGCTTCATCTACATCCGTTTCTTGCGGCCTATCTGACTAAAGGTATTCCGAGTATCAGACAAAAATGGTATTTGAAATACAAAAGATGGATCAAAATTGTGCCAAGAGATTCCTATAAATACCTTCAATTCAATTTTCTGAATAAAAATAACACTTTGTATAATGAGTCGAATTGATGATTTTATTCCCGGTTTTTAAATGTTTTGCTCAAAAATTTTCATTTAATTTGCAGTGAATAATAAAATGAGTCAGTCTAAGGATTTAATCAAATGGCAATGGCCTTTTTTCAGCAGCTTCTTTGCAATAAATTTTATTGGACTGATGGCAATTTCTTACTTTGGCAAGGACGAACTTCATTTGTATTTCAACAGAAATTACGGAAACTCACTTTTAGACCTGTTTTTCAAGTACTATACAGATATTGCAACCACCTATGTGCTGATTGGAATAATGGTTTTTGTAGTCTTGAAAAAAGATTGGAGAAATTTTATTTTTCTTGGCTGGTCTGCACTTACAGCCAGTCTTACCGGAATGCTGATTAAAAGATTATTTTTTGTGGATGGCCACAGACCAACTTATTATTTTGAGTTAAAAGGAATTTCACTCAGACTCGTAAACGGAGTTGAATCTCAGATACCTTATACTTTTCCGTCAGGACATACTGTTCTTGCGGTTATTCTGTGCTTTTATCTATGTATGCAAACCCGTAACAGACTGATTCAATTTTTGCTTTGCGGATTGATGGGATTGGTCGCAGTAGGCAGAGTCTATCTGTCTAAACATTTTGTAATCGACACCATGGGCGGAAGTATGGTCGGCTTGCTGTTTGCAGTTTTAGGTTATTATTTTATCTGGACTTCCCAAAAAAGTTTACTCGATCGTAAAATTCTCAATAACTGAAAGTTATATTAACTTCAGTTTGATTAATTCTTTTTGCTGTTGTTTCAATAAAATTAATTAAATTCATTGAATTATAATTGGTACAATTTTTTGTGAAATTAATTTGAAATGAAAGATACACTCAAAATAAGTTTGGTTGAATTTGATATTGAATGGGAGGATTCAAAATCAAATCTCAAATTTTTAGATGAATTACTGGACAATCATAATTCTGATTTAATCATTTTGCCCGAAATGTTTACAACCGGTTTTTCGATGAATCCAAAAGAGCTCTCAGAAGAAGGATACGGAAGTTCTTATCAATGGATGAAATCAAAAGCCAAACAGGAGAATATTGCAATCTGCGGAAGTATTTCGACCCGTGAAAATGGTGAATTTGTAAATAGATTTTATTTTGTAACTCCCGATAAAGACTGGCATTACGATAAAAAGCATCTGTTTGGATACGGTAAAGAAACCGGAGAATATACCGCCGGAAATGAAATCGTAACTGCTGAATATCTTGGCTGGAAATTCAGGTTAATCGTTTGTTATGATTTGAGATTCCCGGTTTGGGCAAGAAACACAGATGATTATGATGCATTGCTTTGCCCTGCAAGCTGGCCGGCTGTAAGGAATTTACAATGGGTTTCACTTCTCAGAGCAAGGGCAATTGAAAATATGGCGTATTGCGTTGGTGTAAACCGGATTGGAACAGATGGCTATAAACTGGAATACACCGGAGAATCTAAAGTTTTTGACCCAATCGGAACAGAGCTGGAATTAAAATCTGACAAGAAATTTCTTTTACAAACCGAAATCAGTAAAGAAGAAATCAAAAAATATAGAGAAAAGTATGGTTTTCTGAATGACAGAGATGAATTTGAACTCAAATAATCATTGATTTAAAAACGCTTTCTTCCAATTAAAAAATCTTATTTTTGTAAACTTAAATCCACAAATGAAGAACATACGGAATTTTTGTATTATAGCCCATATTGATCACGGAAAGAGTACGCTTGCGGACAGGTTGTTGCAGTTGACTAAAACAGTTTCTGAACGAGATATGCAAAATCGGACACTTGACGATATGGATTTGGAAAAAGAACGGGGAATTACAATCAAATCACATGCGATTCAAATGGAATATACTCAGGATGGCGAAAAATATATCCTGAACCTGATTGACACTCCCGGGCATGTCGATTTTTCGTACGAAGTATCTCGCTCAATCGCTGCATGTGAAGGAGCGTTACTGATTGTGGATGCAGCGCAAAGCATTCAGGCACAGACAATTTCAAATTTATATCTTGCATTGGAAAATGATTTGGAAATTATTCCGGTGTTGAATAAAATTGATTTACCGAGCGCAAATCCGGAAGAGGTAACCGACGATATTGTTGATTTACTGGGTTGTGACCCTGATGATGTACTTCGGGTAAGTGGTAAAACCGGAGAAGGCGTTGAACATTTGCTAAGCGAAATTATCAGAAGAATTCCTGCACCGGAAGGAAATCCGAAAGGACCGTTGCAGGCACTGATTTTTGACTCTGTTTACAATACTTTCAGAGGAGTTGAAGCTTATTTCAGAGTTATAAACGGAGAAATCCGAAAAGGACAAAAGGTTCAGTTTATGGCAACCGGCAAACAGTATGATGCAGATGAAGTAGGAACGCTGAAGTTAAAACATGTAGAAAAACAGGTGATTAAGACCGGTGATGTCGGCTATATTGTTTCCGGAATTAAAGAAGCAAGCGAAGTTAAAGTTGGTGATACCATTACTACGATTGAAAATCCGGCTGACAGTCCGATAGAAGGTTTTGAAGAAGTAAAACCAATGGTATTTGCAGGAATTTATCCGGTTGATACAGAGGATTATGAGGATTTGAGATTTTCGATTGAAAAATTAAGACTCAATGATGCTTCACTGACTTTTGAACCCGAATCATCTGCTGCCCTTGGCTTTGGTTTCAGATGTGGATTTCTCGGAATGCTTCATCTTGAGATTATTCAGGAAAGACTCGACCGTGAGTTTAACATGAATGTGATCACAACTGTACCGAATGTGTCTTATCTCGCATATACAGAAAAAAATCCCGACAAACCAATCAAGGTCAATAATCCATCCGAGCTCCCTGATCCTGCGGGATTAAACAGAGTAGAAGAGCCTTATATCAAAGCATCAATTATCACAAAATCTGATTTTATAGGTCAGGTGATGACGCTTTGTATCGAGAAAAGAGGGATTCTGAAAAATCAGCATTATCTGACTCAGCACAGAGCAGAATTGATTTTTGAGCTTCCACTTTCTGAGGTGGTTTTTGACTTTTATGACCGGTTGAAATCAATTTCTAAGGGATATGCATCTTTTGATTATTCACCGCTGGATATGCGTGCTTCAAAACTTGTGAAAGTTGATATTCTGATTAATGGCGAACCGGTGGATGCGCTTTCTGCATTAATTCATGTCGATAATGCATACAATATCGGCAAAAAAATGTGTGAAAAACTAAAGGAATTAATTCCAAGACAACAATTCGACATTCCGATTCAGGCTGCAATCGGTGCCAAAATTATTGCAAGAGAAACCATAAAAGCACTCAGAAAAGATGTGACTGCAAAATGTTATGGCGGTGATATTTCGAGAAAACGAAAACTCCTTGAAAAACAAAAGGCAGGTAAAAAGAAGATGAGACAAATCGGAAGGGTAGAAGTGCCTCAGTCTGCGTTTCTGGCTGTGCTGAAACTGAATGATTGATTTTTGTACGGCAATTTTATCCGGCAGAAATCAATTTACTATTTAAAAGAGTTCCATCCCTGTGCAGTGAGTTTAACCGCTGAATCGCTGTCTTTGAGCATCATATAATTTTCAGCTCCTTTTTCGGCTACATGCCCGATTACGCTCAGATTAGGATTTCCTTTTATTTTCTGGAAGTCTTCCTGAGCAATTGTAAACAACAGTTCATAGTCTTCGCCACCGTTTAGTGCACAGGTCACAGGGTTGATCCCAAACTCATCAGCAGTGCGGATAACCATCGGGTCAAGCGGAATTTTTTCTTCATAAATTCTAAATCCAAATCCGCTTTGTTTTGACAAATGCAGCACTTCAGAAGATAATCCGTCAGATATATCAATCATAGAAGTGGGTTTTACTTCTAAATCTTTCAGCAATTGAATAATATCCATTCTCGCCTCAGGCTTAAGCTGACGACCGACAATGTAGTCGTATGGAGCCAAATCGGGCTGCATGTTGGGATTGACCTTAAAGACCTCGTTCTCTCTCTCCAAAACCTGAAGACCGAGATAGGCAGCTCCCAAATCACCACTGACAACCAATAAATCTTTTTCAGAACATCCGTTTCTGTAAACCAAATCATCTTTATTTGCCAATCCAATGGCGGTTATGTTGATGACTAAACCACTGTTTGAAGAAGTAGTGTCACCTCCGACCAAATCAACCTTGTATTTTTTACAGGCAATATTGATTCCTTCATATAATTCTTCGAGTGCTTCGACCGGAAAACGGTTTGAAACCGCAATTGAAACTACAATTTGCTCCGGTTTTGAATTCATTGCATAAATATCGCTCAGATTTATCACCACCGATTTATAGCCGAGGTGTTTCAGCGGAACATAAGCCAGATTGAAATGAATTCCTTCGATGAGCATATCGGTTGAAATGACACTTTGCTTTGATTCGTAATCAATTACAGCGGCATCGTCTCCGATTCCCTTGATTGTCGATTTATTTTCGGGTTTGAAATTCTGAGTCAAATGCTCAATCAAACCAAATTCACCCAGCTCATCAAGCGGTGTCAGTGAAGGATTTTTGTCTTCAATCATTTGTTAAATATTTTTGGATCAATGTTATTGGGTCGTACGGGCAACTCTTTCAAATCTTTGAATGAAAGAGATCTCATATTTTCTTTATCTGTGTTTGACATTATTTTTAACTGCATTTCTGCCGGTGGAGGCATTCTTTTTCTTTCAGCAGTCGAAAACCAAAGGCCAAAAACTCTTGAGTAAGCCAGATGTTGACCACTGTTTTTGTCGTAGAGATTGTGTTCGAATTCAAAGATTTCACCATTTTCAGAATTTCCGCTTATCACGACTGAAATCATGATTTCCTGGCCTTCGTGTGCTTCTCTGAAAAATGAAATTTCTTCTCTCAATACCGCCGGTCCGATTTTGTATCTCGCAAAATCAGTAAGTGTAATTCCGCATTTTCTCAAAAACTCGATTCTTGCAAAACTGGTGAAATTCATAAAAGATGAATTTGCCAGATGCATGTTGGCATCCAGGTCAGACCATCTCACAACAGTTTCTGAATAATAGGTTTTCATCTGAACTTTTTTGCAAAGATACCTAAAATAAAAAAGGGTCTGCAACCGCAAACCCTTTTAAAATAAATATTGTTTTGTTTAATAATATTCAAAAGTTTCGGTGTAATTCGACTCGCTTTCATCAAAAGTGTGGTTCGCCTGAGTCGGATAATTTTCAGAATTGTACTGATATGAAATTGCTTCATAAGTACCGCCCGGTTCTTCTATTTTTATAGGATTATGACTGACAAGTCCCATAGATACTCTCATTGGGTCAAAAAACGGGCTGAATTTATCGTCATTGAAAGTGGTTGAAACCAATTCTCCGTCCAGGTATTCGTAAAAACTGCACTTGTTATCGAAATACTCATAAGTTTGAGTAGAACTTCCCATTTCACCCATTGTGTTAACCATTTTTGAAATTCCGCAAGGTGCAGAATAAGTGATATCAGATATTATCTCACCTACAAAATCACTTACGGTGGTCATCTTTGCTGTTGTTGAAGACAGGATTTCTAAATTGATTGTATTTGTTGAAACAAGCTCTCCCGATATATATAGTTTATTGATTACATTAACCTTATTTTCGCTTGGATACTGGTAGTTGGTTTCGCTGTAAGAAGTTACATCTTCTATGTTGTTGATTGTTTTTACATTTGTAACTCTGTTTTGGTTATCGTAAGTATAAGTGTTTTCACCGCTGACACCATTTGCTGCAACAGTTTTTGATTTTTTCAGGAGTAGTATTGTGCCAGGTCCGTCGCTGCCGCCACCGCCACTGTTGTTATCATAATTCTCATCTTCCCACGGGTCGCATGAATTCAATGCAAAACATGAAAAAACAACCGACAAAATCAATAATAAATTCTTTCTCATTTGATTAATTTGGGTTAAAATTAAGATTTTTTAAAATAAATCAAAATAATCTGTTGATTTTTAATCAAAACGCATCAGTTCATATATTAATTCACTTTCATAACCTTTCTGAAGCAGAAATCTCCTGATTTTCGCTTTCTTTTTCAAATCATCTTGTTCATTTTCAACCTGACTTTTCTTGTTGTTATAAAGCTCAGCAAGCGTTTGCTTATAGTTTTTCATATCGATTTCCTCCAGAGCTATTTTGATGATATTCAAAGGTATATCTCGTTTTTTAAGCTCTACACTTATTTTATTGATTCCCCATTTTTTCTGGTTGAATTTCCCGCGCACAAAACTCTTTGCAAATCTTTCTTCGTTTAAAAAATCATTTTGAATTAAATAAATCAAAATTTCATCTTTGGCTTCGGGTATCAATTTGAATTCTCTGAATTTTTGTTCCACATCCCAGTGACATCTGTCCTGGTAAACACAAAACTTGGCTAATTTGTCGCGGATTTCATCTACCGTTAAAGTCTTTGTCAGCATTTACTAAAAAATTATAAAATTTGATTGTTAAAAATGATGTTTCTATTTTGGAAATAATCTTAGAAACTGTATTTCACAAATTTACAAAATTTTTTAATGATTTAAAAGTTGACTCCCCATTGCTCACTATTCTTTGTAATAGACTCTTTTGACCCGTTGAGAAATCGAAGTCAGAATTTCGTAAGAAATTGTTCCAATCTTTTCTGCGATTTCTTTTACAGTTGGATTTTCACCAAATAAAATAACCTCATCACCTTCGTTGCACACAACATCGCTTACATCAACCATCAGCATATCCATACAAATCGAACCGACAATCGGAGCAATTTCTCCGTTGATGTTTACGGTGCCTTTTCCGTAACCGAGTGATCTCCTGATGCCGTCCGCATAGCCAACCGGAAGAGTGGCAATTTTGGTTTTTCTTTCAGCCTTGAATTTCCTGCCGTAACTAACGGTTTCACCCGCTTCTATTTTGATGATTCTGGAAATCACTGTTTTGAAAGTCATTACTGTTTTCAGTTGTTTCTGAACGATTTCATCGTCCGAAAAACCATACAAACCAATTCCAAGCCGAATCATATCATACTGAAAATCATTGAAATGAATCAGTCCGGCGGTATTTAGTGCATGTTTTAATGGTTTAATGTTCAGTTCATTGCAAATTTTATCATAAGCTTTATCAAATGTTTTCAGCTGATAATGAACAAATTCTTTTTCTTCCGGAACATCTGCGGTTGCTAAATGTGTAAAAACAGATTCGACTTTAATTGATTTTTCGTTTTTTATAAAATCGATTAATTCGTTGAGTTCACCGGTTTTAAAACCAAGCCTGTTCATGCCTGTATCTATCTTAATGTGAATCGGATAAGCTTCTGTAATTGATTTTTCTCTGAGCGTTCTCACAAAAAGTTCAATCACCCGGATGCTGTACAATTCGGGTTCGAGTTTGTAATCAATAATAGATGAATAGCTGCTTTGCTCGGGGTTCATAACCATTATCGGCACACTGATTCCGAGTTTTCTCAATTCTACACCTTCGTCGGCATAAGCAGCGCCGAGATAGTCAACTTTTTGATGTTCAAGTGTATGTGCAACTTCAAAACTTCCCGCACCATAAGCGTTTGCCTTGATCATTGCCATCACTTTTGTTTGTGGCTTTAATTTTTGTTTGAAGTAATTCAGGTTTTCTTTCAATGCCTGAAGATTGACTTCCAAAACTGTGTCGTGTGATTTCTTTTCTAAAAAAGCAGAAACTTTTTCGAGTTCAAAAGGTCTTGCTCCTTTCAGAAGTATCGCTTCGTTGCTGACATTTTGGAGGTTGATGACTTTTAGAAAATCATCCGTACTGTTGTAAACTCTTGTGTCTTTTTTGAAAAGTTTTCTGTATTTCGAAATCTCTTTTCCAATCAAAATTAAATCATCAACCGGATAAGCATTGACCAGTTCCGAAACTTCTTTGTACAATTCATCTTTGTTCAGATTGCTCTGCAAAACATCGGTGAGCACCAAACTTTTTCTCGGAAGAGATTGTTGTGCCAGCACATCGAGAGCTACTTTTACAGAAGCAAGGTCAGAGTTAAATGAATCATTGATTATCAAGCTGTTTCTAATTCCTTCTTTGATTTCGAGACGCATTTCTATCGGCAAAAGTTCTGTGCAAAGCGGTAGATATTTTTCTAAATTACCTGTCAAAATACTGACGGTAGTCAATACCGAGAGTATATTTTCAGCTGAAGCTTTGTCAAGAAAATTAATTTTAACATTGTATTCTTTTGAATGAATTTTAAAGTTGATTTTCTGAAAATTATCCTCTGTTTTAATTTTTGTAATTTGTAAATAACAGGATTCAGAATGACCAAATGAAATCAACTCCTTGTTGTTGTAATTCTCTCTGATTAATTTGTCAAGTAATTCATTGTCAGAATTATAAATTATTTTCTTGGTGTTTTTAAATAATTTTAATTTTTCGAGAATCAGTTGTTGACGGTTTTCAAAATTTTCAAGATGGGCGCTCCCGATATGTGTAATCAAACCGATTTGAGGTTTGATGATTTTCTCAAGCGTGTCCATTTCATTCGGTTTTGAAATTCCGGCTTCAAAAATCCCGAGATTATTTTCTTTGTTGATTTTTAAAACCGAAAGCGGCACACCGATTTGAGAATTATAACTTTTTGGACTTCTGGCAATTAAAAAATCTTTCCATAACAACTGATTTAACCACTCTTTGACAATGGTTTTTCCGTTGCTGCCGGTAATTCCGATGGTTTTTAATTCAAATTTATTTCTATGAAATTCAGCCCATTTTTGTAATGCTTTGACCGGTGAATCAACTTTCAGATAAACTGAGTCATCTTTTATTTCATCGGTTTCATTCACAACAAAAATCCGAATTCCTTTTTGGTAGGCGTCGTTGATGTATTGGTTCCCGTTTGTTGAAAACGAAAAAAACACTCCGTTTTTTGGACTGAAAATCGTTCTTGAATCAAAGTAAATTTCTTCAATAAAACCATCAGAACTTCCATGTATCTCGGCTGTTGTAATTTCTGCTAATGATTTTATTGAGTAAGGAATCAAATCTATTATTTTGAATGGTTCAATCGTTTTCTTCTTTGTTTATTTCCTGCATGAATGCAGCTCTGCTCAACGGCTCGTATTCATCTTTTTCACCGAGTTCTACAAGCTTTTCACTTTTTATCTTACGGTGAGAATAATGGGCGAGATTTCCGGTTTTCACACAAATCGCATGAACTTTTGTTACATATTCTGCGGTTGCCATCAGATTTGGCATAGGCCCAAACGGACGGCCTTTGAAATCCATATCCAGACCTGCCACAATCACTCTTTTGCCCATATTGGCAAGTTTGTTGGCGACTTCTACAATTCCTTCGTCAAAAAACTGAGCTTCATCAATACCAACCACTTCACAGTCCGCAGCAAGAATCAATATATTGTACGCCGAATCTACAGGTGTTGCACTGATTGCATTTTGATTGTGAGAAACCACTTCTTCTTCATCATACCGAACATCGATTGCAGGTTTGAAAATTTCAACCTTTTGTTTTGCAAACTCAGCTCTCTTCAATCTTCGAATCAGCTCCTCGGTCTTACCCGAAAACATCGATCCGCAGATGACTTCAATCCAGCCACTCTGGCTTGTGTGATTTATGGTGTTCTCCAAAAACATAAGAAAGCAAAGTTAGAAAAATTGAGGATAGAAATCATTTAATTTATATTAAAGAAACACAAAATCTGAAAACCTATCCAAAAATTTCATTCAGAACTTTTGCCAGCCTTAAACCTGCTTTCAGCAATTGGCTTTCGAGTATTTCAACATGGTCATAATCGTATCTGAATCTGAGTTTATCGCCATTGTTGACACCCGAATAAATGAAATCAGCCTTGAGATAGGTTTCATAAAGCCAGTCTTCAAGATTTCCGGAAGTCATTTTGCTTTTGAATTTTTTATCTCTGTAATCCAGAATTCCGGCATATTCGGTATAACTGTATTTTTGAAAATCAACTAATTTATCATCCCACAACGAATGGAGATTGGTGTTGTTTCCAAACCATTTGACTTCAATTTTATTTCCACCCAAATCTTCTTCTCTTCCGAGGTGAAGTGGCTGATGTGCATCTCCCATCAGATGAACCAGAAAATAAAGCGACTCGAGAACTTGTTCAGGACTCAGGTTTTTTCTGTTATTCAAATCATTTGTCAGAATCAGCATTCTTTTATAAAGATTCTGATCTGACGATTCTTTTAACGACAGGTTGAAATCATTTTTATTCATTCCGGGCAAAAAATTCACATAGTGCCACGAAGAAGTTTTTTTGTACAAATCGGGATCTGACTTGATAAAATCCGGATGATTTGCAAAATAGGCAAGCGACTGTTTTCCGGTGATTTTATGAATCTGTCTTTTCGCTCTTTTGGTAAGATTTTGTTCAGCGATTTCTGCCACCACTCTGTGTCCGGTTTTTCCCCATCCAAAAACAGGGCTGTAATTCATCAGGAAAATAAAAACAGCGGTCAGTCTGAAAAGCTTCTTCATTTTTATGGATTAAATATTTAGAATTTTATTTAAAATCATTTTTGTAATCAAATAAGTCGGTTTTACACCCGAGAGGCCCAAACCACCCGAAGCAAGCGTGCCTCCTGTCTCTAACGGATTGTCTGAAGCATAATAAGCATACATAACTTTCACATCCTCACAGATATAATGCCTGATTTTTGAAGCTACCTGAATCGCTTTCTGATAATGTCCGCCTTCCATTTCCAAACCGATTGCCTTCCACGAAGAATCTCTGAAATATTCAAGAACATCTTTGTTTTGAAGTGAAGTGCCGAGAACGGTGATCATCGGACCTTCAAAAACACCCAACCGGTTGCCTCTGAAATCGTCAGCATTCAATTTATTGTCAAAAACATAATTGTCAGTCGGTCCTTCTATGATATGTGCATTCGGAATCATGATATCGCCCTTTTTTCCAACAAGAATTCCTGCTTTACCCATAATCGAAATAGATTTTACATTCATCAGTGTTGATTTATTTTTGGTTTCGTAGGGTTTTAGCAACTCATCCATTACCTCAAAAGCCTGTTCTCCAAAAGCATAATCCATTACAATAATGACATCGTCCGGTTTGGTTTTTAAAGCTGAAAACGCTGTATTTTTCAGATTGGTTTTTTTCAAATCAATCAATTGAACATCCATGTTGGTGCCCGATGTGTCAGGAATAAAAATCAATCCTTTCTTTTCTGCATAAGCATTTACTTCATTTCTTAATTCCGAGCTTTTGCTTTCAGAAAGTAATTTGTAGAGCTCGAATTCCGGTTGGTCTTTGATCTCTTTTTTCAATGCATCAAAAGCATAGAGCATATTCATAACCGAATGCATATTGGCGCTGACAATATGAAGAGGCCGATCCAGAAGATGATGTTTTTCAAGTGTTTTTTTGATATTGTTTGCCCAGTTTTCTCCAATCAAATGATGACCGATTCTCTCTCTGAGTATCGAAGAAAAAGTGATTTCTCTTTTTTTGAATCCTTTCTGATCTTCATACGAAGTTCTGCCCATCCAATAAATAATTTCAAAGAATTTATCCTTGTTTTCGGGTGTGCTGAAATATTTGTGAGCAATTTCGGTCTCGCTAAAAGTCCTGCCCAAAATAGAAGCCAAGTTCATGATTGCGACATTTCTGTCCTTTGGTTTTAACTCTACGGTTTTTAACGCAATTTCCTCGATCCTCTTCCAGCTCCTTGTGATTTTTTGAGATTGGTTGCTATAAACTTTTGATTTAATTTTATCTGATTCATTGTACAAAAAAGTCAGATGAGTCAGCATATCGTAGATTTCAGATCTTCCTCTCGTCACTTCTATATTCATTTGATCGTCATCCACACGATAGCAAATCCGTCTTCTTTTTGGCGGAATAATCGGTTTGAATTTAGCTGAATCAATTCCTTCATTCGAAGTAAACATTATAAAAGGAGTTTCAGTAATCCCGTCCGGTAACCTGTCCAAAACATAAAACAGTCCACTGAGTTCAACTTTCTCCAGATCGGCCATTGAACCGTAGATTTCCGGATTGAGTTGAAGTAATAATTTTTGAATAATTTTCCCGGTCTGACCGGAAGGTTTGTAACTGCTCCTGTTCGACATGTGCCTCATACTGATGTAGAGTTTGTCGATTTCAGAAGTAGATTCTCTTGCTTTTGATATATTTCTGGGCATATAAATTTCTTATTTTTCTGTATTCTTTTTGTATTCAATTTCGGCAGCCATCAAGTCGTCGTACCATTCCTGGCCAAACTTTCTGATCAGTGCATCTTTCAGGAAATGTGCAACATTAACGCCAAGCTCTTTACCCAAAGCACAAGCGTCAGAACAGATGCTCCAGGCATGGTAATTCACGGCAGTAAACTTTTCGTATTCCTTTAATCTGACCGGATAAAGATGACATGAAATCGGTTTTCTGAAATCGGTTGCTCCTTCCTGCCATGCTTTTTCGATACCGCATTTTGTAATTCCGTTTTTGTCAAAAATCACATAGGCACATTCTTTCCCTTTGACCAGCGGAGTCGTCCATTCACCGTCAAAATCCTTGACATATTTCCCTTGTTCTTCGATGGCTTCAATTCCTTCGGGTCTTAAAAAAGGTTTGATATCTTCATATATATCATCCAGAACAGCCAGCTCATCATCATCGAGAGGCGCACCGGAATCGCCTTCTACACAACACGCACCTTTGCATTTGGTAAGATTACAAACAAATTCTTCTGAGAAAATTTCTTCGGAAATCAGAGTATCGCCAATTTGAAACATATTGTTTTATTTTTATGGCTAACAAAGATAAGGGTTTATTTTTTTCTGATGTTTTGCAATTCTTATTTTGACTGAGTCTTAAAAAAAGCCTTAGATATTACAACAGGATTTGAACGCTCGAAAAACCCGCTTACATTATAAACCGAAATAAAAGCAGACTTTCATTTTTGATTTGATTAATTTTGCACTGAAATGAAATCGATTTTAGAAAACATCAACTTTCCGTCTGATTTGCGACAACTAAAAAAATCAGAACTTCCGGAACTTGCCCATGAAATCAGAGAATTTATACTCGATACGCTTTCTGTAAAACCCGGACATCTTGGCGCAGGACTGGGCGTGGTTGAACTGACCGTTGCGCTTCATTACTTTTACAATACGCCACAGGATTTATTGATTTGGGATGTTGGGCATCAGTCTTACCCACATAAAATTTTGACCGGAAGAAAAAACCGGTTCGGTTCACTCAGACAATTAAACGGAATTTCAGGTTTTCCGGTCAGAGAAGAAAGTGAATATGATGTTTTTGGAACCGGTCATTCATCGACTTCAATTTCTGCTATCACAGGGATGGCGGTTGCTGATAAATTAAAAAAACAGAACAATAAACACATTGCTGTAATCGGAGATGCTTCGGTGATTTCGGGAATGGCGGTTGAAGCACTCAATCATTTGGGCAGTACCAATTTAGATGTGCTGATTATTCTGAACGATAATTCAATCGGAATCGACCCTTCTGTGGGTGCGATGAAAGAACATTTTTTACAACTCGTCAACGGACAGAAACATTCTGTGTTTGAGGATTTTGGATTTCATTACAAAGGTGTTGTCAACGGACATGATTTTGATGAACTTTTTGATGCTTTTGAAGAATTGAATTCAATCAAAGCACCTAAATTACTTCACATCAAAACCATAAAAGGAAAAGGCTATCCGACAGCCGAAGCCAATCAGGTGAAATGGCATGCACCCGGAATTTTTAACAAAGAAACCGGTGAAATTTCAGCAAAACCGGATACAAAAATCAGTTTTCAGCAAATTTTTGGAAATTCAATGATGAAACTGATGGACGAAAATAAAGAGTTGGTTGCAGTTACGCCTGCAATGCTGACCGGAAGTCATCTGACAGAAGTTTATGAAAAATTTCACGAACGGGTTTTTGATGTTGGAATTGCAGAACAACATGCAGTTACTTTTTCGGCAGGATTAGCCACTCAGGGAATGATTCCTTACTGTGTGATTTATTCAACATTTTTGCAAAGAGCTTATGATCAGTTGATTCACGATGTAGCGATTCAGAACCTGCCGGTTGTTTTTTGTATTGACCGTGCCGGAATTGTCGGAACCGATGGTGCTACCCATCACGGTTATTTCGATATTTCATTTTTGAGAAGTATTCCAAATATGATTGTGTCCGCACCGATGGATGAAAAAGATTTTCAAAATCTGCTGTACACCGCTCAATTTACAGAACAACCATTTTCGATTCGTTTTCCGAGAGGGAATACCGAATTGCCTGTTTTACCCGAAATTAAATTTAGAAAACTTGAAATCGGAAAAGCTGAAGAACTGAAAAAAGGAGAAGATACTGCCTTGCTCAGTTTTGGGAAAATTGGTAACACGATTCAAAAAGTCATCAATTCAGAACATCTGTCTGATGAAATCAAATCAAAAACCGGACATTATAAATTCCTTTTTTGTAAACCGTTGGATACAGAAGCTCTCGACCGGATTTTTTCGGTTTACAAAACGATTGTCACTTTTGAAGACGGCGTTTTGAACGGCGGATTTGGGAATGCTATACTCGAATATGCTGCCGAAAAGAATTACAAAGGAAAAATTATCAGAAAAGGATATCCGGATGAATTTATACACCATGCTCCGGTGAATGAACTTGAAAGATTGATTGGTTTGGATGAAGAGGCTGTACTTGAGTTGATTAAAAGTTTATGATGATTTGACTGAGTTATCGTTAATTTTAATTGAAGATGTTTCTGGCACTCTTCCAATTTTTTTGTTAGCACTCGTTTTATTTCTTCTTTTCATAGATGTTCTGAATAATTGAGTTAATAGAGTCGCAACTATTAATAATCCATCCGTTATCTTTAAAGTCTGAATGTATTTCACCGCTCTGGTCAAGTCCAATAAACAATTTAAAGTCCCTATTTCCATTAATCTCAATTCCTAAATCAGTCCTATATACATCAATTGGTTTGTCTGTTTGGAAATAGCTGTATTGGTATTTTGTCTTGCTTACTAATTTGTCAACAGTAAAATTGATTGTGTCCCGATTGTATTTCAGTAACCAACTATTATATTCGTCTTTCCATTTTGACAGTTTGTCCTGAAGAATATTTTCATAATTGTCACTTAAAACCATCGGCTTTTGCTTTATCAATCTGTCTAATCTCCCATCACAGCTGTCGGGCCGAAATTGTCCGCTTTCAATATAGCTTGTTACATCAATTGTTTCTGGAAGCATATTAGTCATCTCGTATTTGCGCCCACAAGAGGCAAAAGTCAAGGCAAATATTCCGATGTATATTGTCTGTTTCATTGTCGTTCAAAAATGAGTTCTAACGTTCCTGCAACTTTGCGAGGGCGGCACTATTATCACTAAACGCCAATCGAAGAACTGAACTTCAAATTTAGCAAAAGTTTTGAATCGAAGTGATTAAACCGCTAACTACTTTTATAAGGTCTTTATCCTTATAAGACAGCAGTTTTTCTATATATTCCTTACGGTTTGTATAATTTTTCATATCATAAAAGTACAAAACAAATTAGCAAAACTTGCAAAAAATGCAAGTTTTGCTAATTTAATTGAGAGTGATAGCTGTTTCTTAATTCTCAATTAGGGATATGCTTTTCTTTGTTTGGCGTTCTCTATCATTGACTATGACGGTTTGGGTATTGCCGAAGGCGGGGAAATCGAAGGTGGAACTTTCGATTTTGCACCGAGGCGAGCCAAAACGAATTGAATCCCCATAGATTGTAAATATCAACGATAACTACCGAAGCCTCAGTTCAATACTTCGACCGGCTCAGTACAGGCTACGGCTTAAAACGCTGCTCCACTTCGCTTCACGCGTTTAAGCCCTTTATGTTATCTGCAGTGCTTCTTTATTTTTTTGTTTTATACAGAAGTAAAAATATGATTAGAAAAATTTGTAGAATTATTATTAATGCTGAGAATAATTGAGTTTGATATGCAATTTCAGATTTATTTCTGAAGTTTTTTCGTTCATTATCTAAAATATTTTTCTTTATTTCTTTTTCACACCTATCTATGTCAGTTCTTTTATCAATTTGTTCTTTTTGAATTGACAGATAAGTATCGTTTTTATTACTTGCAATATCAAGCGAGTCTAATTTGTCAATAATTATCCAACCACAGACAAATATTGTTATTACGGAAAATATAATTGCGATTTTTTTCATTACTCTTTATAATTTCCATCCTCAATTATATAACCAATTAAAGTTGAATCAGAATGATATATTAGTTTAAGACTTACAAAACCATTTGGATCTATCCAACCTTGTTTTTCTTCTATTTGGTATAGATCGTAACCATTACAATCTTGTTCATCTGGTTTACCAATTAGTTTTACCACTTCACTTTTTTTAGTTCCTATTTCATTACCTAATTGAGGAAATTTTAAAACATTTTTAATTAAATCATCGAGCATTTTTTTTCTATGATTTTCACCATACAAACCGTTTTCAACAGGTTGCCATTTTGATGCATCAAATTTTTCAGTTTTATTTTTACATCCAAAGAATAATAAAAACAATGAAAAAAATAAAATTTCTCTTGTTAGTACGGTTTTCATAGCATTGCAGATAACGGTTTTCAGCTTGGCGAAGACGGCATTCTTATTGCAAATCTTCAATCGAAGCGAAAGTTCCAAATTTAGCAAAAAACTATAAATCGGAGCGTTTCTTGCCGTTTTTGCCAAACTGATGTTACAGGCTGGCGTTCTTTATATGACCAATTCTAATGTATTTCTGACTTCAATCCACAT
>CAYFWH010000006.1:0-5074 GCA_964346785.1 uncultured Weeksellaceae bacterium
GGTTCATTTTTTCTCATAGATCTTTTCTCGCCTGATAGAGTCTTCTGCCAAGTCTCATACCCCGAAAATCCGGGTGAACAAAAACATCAATTCCATACAAAACATCGCCATCTTCTGTATGAGTATCAAAGCTGTAATTGCCGGTGATTTCTTTGTAATTATGGTCATTGCCATATAATTCATACAAAACAATTATTGAAAGTGCTGCAGCAACAACTTTTTCGTCAACAACAACGCAAAACTGACCTTCCGGAAAAAGTCTGATTAATTTTTCAAATGTTTTTTTCTTCCAGTAATCTTCAAAATCTCCATAGGCCTCAATCATTGAGTCTGTCAGACTTTCATAATCTTTCTCAGTTAATTTCCTTACTTCAATGTTCATTGCTAAATTTTATTCTGCTTTTTGGGCAATTTAATAAATATTTAAAAAATCAGATTTCATTTTCTTTCAGTACGCTCAAAATTTTCTCACTGATTTCAAGCATCCATTTCAGTTGACCAAGTACAAGATGAGCTTCTTCGATTGTTTGACCTGAAGCAGTATATCTTGAATCATCAAAAATATTTTTCAGATTTTCACCGTAGGTCAGCATCATAATTTCGTCTGGACTAAACCGATGAACCGATTCAATCTTTTTATTTTTCAAAATATCGTCGGCAGACATTAGATTTTGAAGAATCATATAAATGATAGAATTAAAATTTTCTGATGCGGGTGTCGTAGGATTGTTGATGGTGTAAGTTCCGAGTGAAGCTGCCGAAACAAGAAAGCTGTGGTTGAGTAAAACCAGTTCAAAAATGCTGTTCTCGTTGTTGTGCTTGTGTTTTGGCTCCTGACTCATTCTCTGAAAAGCAGCATTTAGTTCAGAAATTGAAAGAAAAGCTTCTTTCCGGCTGAGCCTGTATTTCTGACTGAGTTCACCAACCTGATTGTAATAAACAGCAATTTGTTCCAGATAATTTTTTTGAGCAATAATTGTATCTGACAGCGTATTCCGGATCGATTTACTCTCCCAAGCAGGCCATAGCAGTATATTTCCGGCTACTGACAGTGCTGCGCCTATTGCGGTATCAACCAGTCTGAATTGTATAACACTCAACACATCGGGTGTGAGCAATGCATAAACAAAAACGACACTTACAGTAATGTAAATAGCTGCGGTACTGTAATTTCGCTGCAACATTGCAAAAGCAAGAGTCAGACTGACAGCCGCCAGAATTCCGTAAATTACAAGGCTTTGAACCAGATATAAAATCAGAATAGCTATAACGGCACCAAGCACAGTCCCAATCGTTCTTTGTTTTGATCTTTCTTTGGTCAGACCGTAATTTGGGCGCATGATTACAATAATTGTCATCAGAACCCAGTAATAATTATCAGGATCGACCATCAAACCAATAATTGATCCCAAAATCATTATCAATGTGATTCTGAGCGAATGTCTGAAAATTGTTGATTTAAAATTCAGGTTTTCCAAAAGTATGTTCAAGTCATAATCAGGATTGCTCACAAATCTGTTTAACTCTTTTTTTCTAAGCTCGCTAAGTTCAAATTGTTTAGGAGTATATTCAAGAAATTGTTTTATTTTTTTGATTTTATCTGATTGCTGTTCAAGATATTTGATATAGTTTTTCAACGAAAGTAATTTTTCATCAAATGGATTATTTCTTTTTTCCTCGAGCTGATTGATTTTCAGTTTTATTCTATCAATTAATTCTTCGATTTCGTGATGAGACGGAATATTTTTTGATTGTGTGAGATTTTTGGAAGTAATTTTTAAATGATCTTTCATCAGAAACAATAATTTCTGAATATCACTGGCTGCTCCGGGTAAATCTTTAAATAATCTGTCAGCATTGTCATAATCAACGGGATTGCTGACAGCGAGTTCAAGAATTTCAATTAATTGAATAAAAATAAGTTGTCTTGCAGAAGTATATTTTGATTTCCAGAAATGCCTTCTGCTACTGAACAACATTTCTCTGAGTGATTCATGTGATTCGGTCAGTTCATTTTGAAGTTGAATAAGTTTCTTCAGATATATTTCACGATTGGTTTCAGAGGCAATAAGCATTCCTCTGGTTTTCATGTATTTCGAAGTCAAATCCATTGCATGTGACAGACTTTCTTCAATCATGGTTTTCGGGAAAAGCAGATGATAAATCAGACCAAAAAACAAATACCAAATTCCGCCCAATCCAATTAGTAATGCAGCCAGCCAAACCGGTAATTTTTCGGCAAAATTTGATAGACCGATTACAAGCGAAAGTAAGCCGGAGACACTTACAAGCGAAGCTCTGAAACCCCAGACTGCGAGATAAGATATTGAAAATGTCAAAATTCCGATTGCAGGTAAAACAGTCCAGATTGAGAATTTGAAATAACCTATAATTAAGAAAACCAATCCTGACATCACAACAGAAAGAAAAATTCCCTGAGTTTTTAATTTGAAACTTCCTCTTGTGTCACTCGGCGATGCAAGCAGTACGCCGGTAGTTATCGGAATACAATATGCTAATAAATTAAACTGAATTCCAATTAGCACAGGAATTGTCATTGCAGAACCTGTCAAAATAGCTCTTGAAAAATCTGTACTGCCGATAAGTTCAATGCTGTTTTGATATTGTGTTTTCAGATAATTTTTTTTATTTCTCAAATTCTTTTATTTTGAATGATACAAAGATAAGCTTATCAGATTTCAATCGAAGCTTCCGAAATGAAAATCACTATTCATATAATTTCAAATATTCCTGAATCAAATCATTTGGAACAATTACCGACAAAACATAGTGTTTGATTTTCCATTCGCCTTCTGTCAGGACAACTATTCCCGACCCGCGACAAACACCCATCCATGTATCGAGTGTTTCGTCGAACCATGCCAATTTTTCATCTTCACCCAAATAGATATTTCTATTTTTTGTTTTGAAATCCCATGCAGATTCCCTTTTGAAGATTTCTTTTGACCATTCCTTCATTTCATCTCTGAGCCAGTCTTCAGTTTCATCGGTACCTATATAATGTGCATCTTTGGTCATTGAACCAAAAAAAGTTTCTGAATCTGCAATTGAAGCTGAGTGATGCCAGTTTTCAATCAGTTCATTGATTTGTTGCTTACTCGTTTGTTGACTGAAAGAATTGATGCTAAACAGGAAGAACAGAGCAGGGAAGAGAAGTTTCATTTTTTTCATTTGTTTTGATTTAATGTTTCATCGTTAGCTGTGTATAAATAAATGGCACCCGTAAAACGAGTGCCATTGGTTTTTGATTCATACATAAAGTTCTGTATTTTATATTATCATTGAATTTTTAAAATTCTTTTCACCACTTTTTCTTTTCCGTTGTCAATCTGAAGAATATAACTCCCGGTAGAAAGTTTCAGTGGAATTTCGGTCTGACCGCTCAGCTTGAGATTTCTTTGTGAAAAAACAGTTCGACCTGACATATCAGTTATTTTTAATGATACATTATTGAATTCTTCTGTATTGAATATTTTCAAAGATTCTCTGACAGGATTTTCGATCTGAATTGAAGCAATCAATTCATCACTTACACCCATTTCACCTTCATCAATCAAAATTTCGGTCAATGCAAAAAGCACATTGCCATCTTCGAGATAAACATGATTTTGATTTTCATCGGGTATGTAGAAATTCACAAAAGGTGTGTCAAGTCCAGATTCTACCGGGTCATATAAATTCTGGGTCGCCGTGATTGCCATTGCACTGACGGCCGGAATAAATGAAAAATATTCAATTTCAAGATTATCAAGGAATTCATCTATAATGTCATTGTCAGGCGCAGATTCAGCCAATCCTACCAAATCAAATCTTCCACCCGGTGAAGAGTCTAAACCTGAAGTATAAGATGGTGACTGTGCTTTTGCAAGGCTTTCATAAATTGTAACCCAAAAAATAATCCACTGTTGTCCTTTGAAATTACTGACTTCAATCGTTTGTCCTGCAACGGGCGTAAAATTAAGTTTTATGATTGCTCTTTGTAATGAGGTAATATTGAAAATATGGTCTATTACGGTTTGACCCGGCTGTCCGTTAGATGTGCCATTGCCTGCACCGTTTATGATGGCTACATTTCTAGTTTCTTGTGGAAAGCCCATTACATTGAGTTCATTTTGGAACATATCTCTGTAGCCAGGACTTCCTGCTGGTAAAGTAAGATTATCATCAAATTCTGTTTGACTTCCGTTTTGTAAATGTGCTTCAAAATGATCAATCAGCATTTCTTTTTCAGCGGGACTTCTCAGCATCCCATCCACAATCATTTGAACCGATTCATCTGCAAACGGCCCATAAGCCATGTAATTGAATAAGTGCTGGAAACCAATCGGAACATTGGCACCCAGGTGAGGTGAATCAAATGAAATATACAAACGGGTGTCGTGATCCATTCCGTTCATTTCCATGTATCTAAGTGCATATCTTCCAATCAGGCCACCCATACTTGGACCTATAATTACATTTTGATAATCGCCCTCTTTATTTTGGTTTAACTGGTTAATTAATTCAACCAGAATCATCGCATTTCTTTGGATATAATCAGCACCGCCATCTACAATATCACCATTTGAACGGGCATAAACCGGGAAATTCAACATAACCACATCATAACCTTCAGCTCTGATTATATCTGCAAGATTCTCTCCTGAAGCACCGTAATTAAGCATGCTGTACATGGATTCAATTCCTCTGGTATCACCCGGATCAAAGCCATCAATCAAGATAACCGGACGGTCGAGTATTCCGTCTGTGGTGTCATAATATATTTCGTATTCTCCCTGACCATTGTGACTTTGACTTTCACCATAACCCTGAAATGGAATTGTTGAAGAAATGGTGTATATTTCGTCCGGTGCAAATTGAGTTGCTCCGGTTGATGAACTGCTCTTATTCAGGTTTCTGACAGTGATTCCAAAAGATTGAATTACAGAAATCCCGTCGTCAAAAGTGATTTTGTATTTAACACTTTGATTTCCGGATTGATTAAAGTGAATTTGAAAAGGTGTATCTGTATAAATTTGTTTCCATTGCGAATTATCAAAAACTTCAATCGTAC
>CAYFWH010000006.1:5084-12904 GCA_964346785.1 uncultured Weeksellaceae bacterium
CCTCTGCTGCTTCGTATTCAACTGCGGTTACTGTATTGAAAAGCATGTTTTCATTTAATACAAATAACGGATTGAAACTGTCAGCTCTTTTAAGCAGCGTACCCATTGCACTGATTTGGTGCTTTTCGAAAACCTCATCTGCTGAAGAATTCAAAACAAAATATCCATTTGAATTTTTTGTAATTTCTCCTGTATTGAAAGCTGAAGGTCTGATGTTTTCAAAATCTGAAACCAAAATAGACAGAGGAATGATGCCATCTGCAATTCCCTGATTACCTCTTTGTTTCAAAATTTCAACACCGGGCAGTCTGTTTTGAAAATCGGCTCTTTGAATTTCGCTGTACAACTGTCTGAAATAAATCATTGAAGTATTTTCAGTTTTGAGCTGATCTGCTTTAGAGATTGGAATTACCCGGTCATACAGAATGTTTGTTTCAGTTTGGTCTTCTAATAAGTCAAAAGATTTGTCCTGACCGAACCCAATCAGACTGAATTGAAGAAGAAAACTAAAAAGTATAAATTTTATTTTCATTTTGTTAAATTTTATAATTGTGAAAGTACAAAATATTAAAATACAGTGGTTTTGTTTTTTTTAATTTTTAAACCTGGATAATTCCGGGATTATAAGGTTTTTCAATCGGGGCATGATTGGCCGCTTCAATTCCCATTGAAATCCACTTTCTGGTATCTTTCGGATCGATTACTGCATCTGTCCAAAGTCTTGCTGCTGCATAATACGGACTGGTTTGCCTGTCATATCTTTGTTCGATTTTTGTCAATAATTCCTTTTTGGCTTTTTCGTCAATCTTCTCACCTTTTTTCTTTAATGAAGCTTCCTCAATCTGGAGTAAAACCTTGGCAGCCTGCTCACCGCCCATTACAGCCAGACGGGCAGAAGGCCAGGCAAAAATCAATCTTGGATCATATGCTTTTCCGCACATCGCATAATTTCCGGCGCCGTATGAATTCCCGATTACAACAGTGAATTTTGGAACAACTGAATTCGAAACAGCGTTTACCATTTTCGCACCGTCCTTGATAATACCGCCGTGTTCTGATTTAGACCCAACCATAAAACCGGTTACATCCTGTAAAAACACAAGTGGAATTTTTTTCTGATTGCAATTGGCAATAAAACGGGTTGCTTTGTCAGCTGAATCAGAGTAAATTACACCACCGAACTGCATTCCGTCTTTTTTTGATTTAACAACTTTTCTTTGATTGGCGACAATTCCAACAGCCCAGCCGTCAATCCTTGCATAGCAACAAATAATTGTTTTTCCGTAATCAGCTTTATATTCTTCAAATTCTGAATTATCGACCAGTCTTTTGATAATATCTGTCATATCATATTGCTCAGTTCTGCTGAATGGGAGCAGACCGTATAAATCATCTTCATTTTCGACAGGCGGAACCGGAGTTGCACGATTGTAACCTGCTTTTTCAAAATCACCGATTTTATCCATAATCGATCTGATTTTGTCAAGCGCATCTTTGTCATCCTTTGCTTTATAGTCAGTTACACCCGAAATTTCACAGTGTGTAGTTGCACCTCCAAGTGTTTCATTATCAATGTTTTCACCAATTGCAGCTTTGACAAGATAGCTTCCTGCAAGAAAAATTGAACCTGTTTTGTCAACAATCAATGCTTCATCACTCATAATCGGAAGATAGGCACCACCGGCGACGCAGCTGCCCATCACTGCAGCAATTTGAGTAATTCCCATTGAACTCATAACTGCATTGTTTCTGAAGATTCTTCCGAAATGTTCTTTGTCCGGGAAAATTTCAGCCTGCATTGGTAAATAAACACCAGCACTGTCAACCAGATAGATAATGGGTAAACGGTTTTCAATAGCAATTTCCTGTGCTCTCAGATTCTTTTTGCCACTGATTGGAAACCATGCGCCTGCTTTTACAGTTGCGTCATTTGCAACGACAATACATTGCTTCCCTGAAACATAACCGATTACAATGACAACACCACCTGCGGGACATCCACCTTCTTCTTCATACATTTCGTAACCTGCAAAGGCACCTATCTCTATGCTATCAGTGTTTTTATCGAGAAGATAATCAATTCTTTCCCGGGCGGTCAGTTTTCCGTTTGATTTATGTTTTTCAATTCTTTTTTTTCCGCCACCGAGATAAATTTCATTCAATTTTCTCTTCAAATCCGAAAGTTGAAGTTTGTTTTTATCCTCTCTCTGATTAAATTGTATATCCATATTTGTAAGTTCGTTTTAATTTTTCAAATTTACTGATTAAGATTCTGTTTCAATGAAATTTTTACAGTGCTCTAACAGCAAAGGAAAAAAATCATTAAAATTATTATTAAGTTGATTCTCAAATATTTTGAGCTCATGAACTGCTTCTGATATGTTATTTTTAAATTTACTTCTTCCGCTGATGCCCCTGAGTGTTTCTTCAATTCCGTCAAAACTACGGTAATTTCGGAACCAGTCATAATTTAGCAAGTGCCTGATAATGAATTTTAAATTTTCGGGAAAACCACTCATGTTTTCTTTAAATAAGGTGTAACAGCCGTTTACAAAATCTTCAAAACCCAGATCACTGTATTTATTCCAGTTTTTGATTAGAAAATAATCATAAATCACATCGACTATAACCGGAGCATATTTTCCATAATTTGGTTGAAAAATCCGGGTGCTTTTTTTGACGATTGGGTTTGAATCTGTAAAACTGTCAATAGAGCGATGAAGTAAAATCCCTTTCCTAATCCCATCCGGATAGTTCATATAATCCTTTGCCCGAACGATTTCACCGTACAGATTCCCGATTTGTATTTCAGGTTTTTGAAAGGATAGAAACTGGTGTGCTAAGAAATTCATTGTTTCGGCAATTTATGATTTATTTTGAAATCATTTAATAAAGTGGAGTAATTTTTGAGCCAACATCCGTATTTAGCTTTAAATTGTATAATTCATCAATCCTTATAGTTGCGTTTAGAGTGTTTGATAGTCAGTATATAACCTGAAATTAATTATTTTGAGAAATCCTCAAAGCTTCCGTCGTCGTAAAATAAAATTACCCTTTTGATTGATTTTTGATTTTGGCTTGCTGAAGTTTCATGAATAATATTTTTTTCGTTTTCTTCAAAATCGGAATCATCGAACAGGCTGGGGTAGGAGTCACTGTTTTTTTTGACTTGCTCACTAATTTCAACTTCAGGTTTGTCTTCATTTAATTTTTCAATCCCAAAAATTAACCAGTCGGTATCAATTTCAGGATATTCAGTTTTAATTTTCATCAGAAAATCAAGACTTGGATTATTTCGTCCGGAAGTGATGTGAGAAATGGCTGATCGTTGCACGCCAATTTTATCTGCAAATTCTGAGGCTGTGAGCCCCGATTTTTCCAAAATTTCGACTATTCTTTCTTTTAGTTCCATTTCACAAAAGTAAACATAAATTTCACATTTCGCAACAATGACAATTATCAGTTTCGTGACACAATTTCTTAAACCTGTGATGGATTAATAAATTAAATAAGATGAGATAAAATATTGATTAATAACCAATAAATAATTGAATATAAACAATATCTATCTGATGGACGCTAGTCTGACAAGCTGTCATTAGCTTGTGGTTACAAATGTAAATTACAAATGTAAATCAAGTTTTCGCATTTGATTTAAGCGCTTTTTAGAAATTTTAAGTGATTTGTTTCATTAGAAAAATTTAAGCTTCTTAAAAGCTCTTAAAATTAATTTTGTTGTAATGAAATCATTGATTTATTGAAAATGCTTAATTACCGGTAACAAGATTTAAAATTGGAGACTAATTCATGATTTATCAGAATTATTTAGCGTTAAATTTTTTTAGTCAGGAAATAAAAAGTGAAAATTTAGCGGTTTACCAAATTTCAATATCTTTGTAATCCAATTTTACCTTAGAATGAGAAACGGATTATTCCTATTAATATTTATGCTGTTTGTATCAGCTTGCGAAGGACCTTATATATTTAACAGAGTGGTAAACAAATCAGACGGAGAAAAAATGCTTTTGGGCGGAGTGGACAGAAGTGCATTCGAAAAATCGCCATTCAAAGATTGGTTTTATGATGAGTATGATTCTTACAAACCGGATGCAGAGATGATTAAAAACATCAAATCAAAGTCAAAGAGATTTAGAATTGAAGCTTTTATCGGTACCTGGTGTGAAGATAGTCAAACAGAATATCCAAGGCTATTGAAAATTCTGGATGAAGCCAAATTCCCATATCAACGAATGGTTACATACGCTGTAAATGAGAGTTATAAGAGTTTTTATAGCGAAGAAAGAGGTAAAGATATTCGTTATGTACCCACTTTCATTTTTTACAAAGGTGGTAAAGAAGTTGGCCGGATTGTAGAGTCGCCTGTGTCAGGAAGTCTAGAAGAAGATATACTGATGATTGTCAACGATAAGCCGCTGACACCTAATTATGCAGAAGATTGAAAAAACTATTGTACATATTTTACGGTTTGATTCTCGGTGTTATGGGAACTTATATCGTAATGAAAAAATTCAACCGCGAAAAGACTTCAGAAAGCTCTCATACTATTGCGTATGAGATAAAAAAGATGAATAAAATGGTGGTTGCTGAGCAGCAGTATTCTGATGTTTTTTCACATGAAAACAGCTGGTATTTGCCCGGTTTTGAAAATTATTTCAGTTTTGATAAAAAAATCCTTTTACTGGTCAATGCAAAAATTCAGGCTACCTATAATTTGAGTCAAATGAAGATTGAAATAGATTCTGCCAGAAAAACGATTTATATCAATGAAATACCCGAGTTAGAAATCAAAACTTATCCTGATATTCAGTTCTATGATGTGGAGCAGAGTACATTCAATACCTTTAAAAAAGATGAACTCAATAGAATTAAAGATCAGGCAGTCGCTGAGATTGAGAAATCAATTGATGAAGATGAATTGAAAAAACAGGCGCACAGTCAGTTAATTGAAAATCTTGGTGAAATTTATTTACTTGCAAAGGCGCATAACTGGAAATTAGTTGACAATACACCTTATTCAAAAGAGCTTTCTCAGAAGTTTTATTAATGCTCAAAACCGAACTTAATAATTTCTAAGATGGTAGTTTTCTGGAAACCAACCAGGAAACTGTTCCTCCGATTATCACAACTGTCAGTAATACAATTAAATAGTTTTTGAAAACGAATTCAAATGGAAATGGCACGAATGGATTGGCCATAACTAAATGATAGGTGTTTTGCAGCCAGCCGATGAACGATGCAAGCAATAATCCAATCGTCAAAGAGAAAATTGTAATCAGAAAACCGGTCTGAAAAAATAACTCTTTGATGTGTTTAAGTTGCATTCCAAAACTCCTCATACTCTTGATTTGCTCTTTTTTATCGATGATAATGATGATAATTGCACCCGCAAGATTAAATGATGCAATAACGATTACCAAGCTGAAAATCAGATAAATAATTAAATTCTCTACATTCATCACCTTCAAAAAAGTAGCATCCAAATCGTTTCGGGTCTGTATGACCAAATCATTGCTGAGTGATTTTTGAAGTTCGTTTTTCATCGATGCCGGTGAAACTCCGGGTTTTAATTTTAATTCAATGCTGTAAGCCGAACTATTGTCAAGACTCAACAGTGTTCGTGTCAGGCCAATAGGCGAATAAATATATTTGTCGAACTGGTCATTAATGATAAAAACACCAACCGGATTGGCAACTGCGGTATTGAATGCTTCATCTTCGGTTTTAATCAATCCTGTGCCGGGTTTTGGCATTCTCAATCTGCAGGTTTGCTGGTAATCAATGTACATCTGCAATCTTCTCGCAACACCATCAGAAGCAAGTATTTCATATTGATTTTTGAAATCTAAATAATTTCCAAAAACAACCGCAGTATCAATTTTTACGACATTGGTGTAATTTTCATCCACACCTTTTATGTATGCAATGTCTTGTTTTCCATCAAATTCTATTGACACTTTCTCTTCAATAACCTTTGTATATGACATAATTCTACTGTCTTTGTCAAGAACTCCGGTGAGTTTATCGATATCTTTGATCAGTTTTCCTTTGGCTGAAGAAATCTTTAAATCCGGATTGACATTGGTGAAAAGCTGGATATTCATTTTTTCAAGACCTGAAAAAACTGATAAAATTATAAAAAGAGCGGCAGTAGCAATTGTAATCGCAAATACAGCAATTGAAGTGATGATGTTGACACCGGTTATTTTTCTTCTTGAAAATAAAAACGACAACATACCCATAATAAGCGACAACAATCCTGTTGAGATGAATATAAGTGAAATAAAGTTTAGAACACCTTGATTTTCAATTGTGATTGATTGAATTCCAAAAGCAATTCCCAAACATAAAAAGGCTGCCAGAATACCAATCGGTAGTTTTTTTGCAGGTTTTAAATTTTTTAATAACTTGAATAGAATCAGATAATTAAAAATAATTTGAATGAGTATGTAACAAAAAGATAAACTATAAATTACTAATTTCTGAGCCGGTTCCAAGCTGAAATCTTGATATAAACTGGTTTTAAAAATACCTGCCGAAGCATTGGTCATATAAATCAGCGTACCAATCAACAAAGCTACAATTGCAATTATAGCAATGCTGATGAGCAGTGTATAGGTGTTGTATCTTTTTGCTATATAGAGTGATACCCGGTTCATTTACAAAATTGGATTGTTTCCTTCTCCTCTGAGAGCTTTTTCGATTTTATCGATATCTTCCTGAGAAGTATCGAGATAGAACAACAGTTCGGGTGTAATTCTCATATTTTTTGCAGCGGTTTTTGCCAGCAATGAACGATAGAAAGGAGCTTTTTCTTTAATTTTTTCTATGATTTCATTTTGATTTTGGGTTGGAAAAACGCTCAGATAGATTTTAGACACAGACAGGTCGGATGATACCCAAACAGATGAAACAGTGAGTAAAACACCTTTGAAATTTTCGGCTGATTCTTTTCTGAAAATTTCAGAGAGTTCTTCCTGAAATATATTGGCTACTTTTTTTTGTCGGTTTGTTTCCAAAGCAGTATTTATTTTTACAGTGCGAAATTACGGCTTTTTCCTGAAATAATTTTTTCCATTTTACCTTTGATTGTCAGTTTGTTGTATAATCAACAATAAAAAGGGAATTAAAATTGTTTGTAGATTTAAAGCAATTGTTGTAAAATTGCAGTCCCTAAAAATCATAGAGAATTGCTTGTTGATACAAGCGTATCTCACGGTCCTATAGCTCAGCTGGTTAGAGCATCAGACTCATAATCTGAGGGTCCCTGGTTCGAGCCCAGGTGGGACCACATTTAAAATCAAGCTTTTGCAAGTTATTTGTGAAAGCTTTTTTTGTGTTATAAAGTATTTGATTTTATTATTAATTCTTATATTTATATAAAATCAAATTTATGTGTGTCTGCTATATTTTATATTCACCAACACTCAATAAGTTCTACACCGGATTTACAAAAGAAAATATAGATTCCCGTTTAGACAAACATAATACCGGTGCTTACGGACAACATTTTACTTCTCAAGTCAATGATTGGGAGCTTTATTTTACTATAGAATGTGAAACAATTTCTCAGGCTTTGAAAATAGAAAAACATATAAAATCAATGAAGAGCTCATTGTATATTCGAAATCTCAAAAAATATCCTGAAATTTCCGAAAAACTCTTACTTAAATACAAATGAGCATCAGACTCTCCCGATAGCTATCGGGACTGAGGGTCCCTGGTTCGAGCCCAGGTGGGACCACATTTAAAATCAAGCTTTTGCAAGTTATTTGTGAAAGCTTTTTTTGTGTTATAAAGTA
>CAYFWH010000006.1:13004-40755 GCA_964346785.1 uncultured Weeksellaceae bacterium
GACCACAATTAAAATCAAGCTTTTGCAAGTTATTTGTGAAAGCTTTTTTTGTGTTTTTAAGTGTTTATTTTTTTATAAAAATCACTTAAAAAAAACAAATGAGCATCAGACTCTCCCGATAGCTATCGGGACTGAGGGTCCCTGGTTCGAGCCCAGGTGGGACCACAATTAAAATAAAGCTTTTGCAAGTTGTTTGTGAAAGCTTTTTTTGTGTTATTAAGTGTTTAATTTTTTTCTCCTATTATGTTATGGTAATAATTTTATTTGAAAAATCTCTTGGTATGAAAAACCCTTAAAACATATATCTTGGTTTTATCTACAAGATAGTGAGCCCCAAATGGAAAGGTAGGAGTAAAAGCAATCCTGATATATTTGTATTTTACTTGATGATGTATAGGATTTTCAGACAATTTATCTATAGTTTTAATAATTTCAGCAATACACCTTTTTGCTAGTTTTTCATCTATCTTGTTGTAGTAATCTTTGGCTTCTCTGATATCCAATTTAGCTTCATCTGAAATGCTGATTTGATATTTCATTATTTGGATATTTCAGTCCTAAATTCATCCCAAGATGTATAATTAACTTTACCTGTGTTATGCCTATTTAGCATTTTATCTATTAGTACTTTATACTCTTCTGTAAGTTCAAATTCATTGGCTTTTTCTCTGAGAATTTTCTCCATGTAATTTTTAAGTTTCCTGCCATCTCTATCTGCTTGTATTTGTAGTATAGCCAGAGTTTGGGTGTCTAATGAAACTTCTTTTCTATTTTTAGTAGTATTCATTTCTCGTAAATTATACTGCTAATATACGTATATCATATGTAAAAAATTAAAAATGAAAAAATTTTTTTATGTTATTCGAAACAGATGTAATTAAATCCAAGTTCAGTAGAGCGTTTTAGGGGTTTTTAGTAGTTTTGAAATAGCAAATCTGTTTACTAAAGGAATAATTGCTATTCTCATAAAATTGAAGTAGTAATTTTAGAGGTTGAGTTAGATGAATTTCAAGAAAAGTGTATGTTTTCGTGAAAGAGCCATTATATTATTAAAATAACTGAAATCCTATTAGAAATGAAAATTCAGGATATAGTATTATGACCCGTTGTGCATTTAATAATAACGAGAAAATAATTAAAACAAAACACCAGAAGATGGGTTTTGGTTCGTCTTCTTTGTTTTTAGTTTTTTAAAACGCATAAAATGGAACGGAATAGAATGTCGTGTATCAGAAGTGTTGGTAGGAAAAAAATCAATACCTTTATCCTGAGAAAATTTAATGCAGACTTCGTTAAACATATCATTTAACCCACCTACTTTCGGGGATTTATCCTCCGATTTTACTTTGGTAATGAGTTATGACAACCTGCACAATATCGTAAGCAAAGAGCAGCTGCATCAGAAAGCACCGGGGCAAACAGGAGGAACCTTTACCGATATACCTGCTACGACTTACAGGCTGGACTATGCCTACGAGCCAACCAACAAACCACATGCGCCTCGTGAAATCACAGACAAGCCTTATACAACCAGTACAGGTAATGACATCAAGACGAAAACCTATAACTACGATGCCAACGGGAACCTGACTGCTATTACCCAAAAAACAGGCGAATCCGAAACCATAGAAAAATTAAGAACAAATCTATGGGATGAAGAAAACCGACTGCGTGCGGTGGATATCACACCGGATGCAGAAGGCGTGAGACCAATAGCGATTTATACCTATGATGCAGGCGGAGAAAGAATCCTCAAGCATAGTAATACAAGTGTAAGTATCTATCTGAATGGTAAAAAGGTTGCGGACACGATACAAACCAATGCGATGCTTTATCCTTCGGGGATGCTAGTAGGAAAACTCGGAAACAACGGTAGTGAAGAAGAACAGACGCTTGCATATACGAAACACTATTATGCAGGTACACAACGGGTTTCTTCCAAGATAGGAACCACCGAGAACTTAGGAGACTATTTGCAGGATTGGTACACATCAGGAACCGGAGGTCCTGTCGATGTGATCGGAAGCTCCTTTGGAGTGCTGGAAAATGCGGAAGAAGGTGTAATACAAGTGTATGAGGAGTTAGAAATAGAAGCACCTGAATATGATTCTTCTCCAGTGTTTATTCCTGTACAAAGCTTTGTTCATGGTGGAAATGAAGTTGAACAGTATTTTTTCCATCCTGACCACTTAGGCTCGACTTCGTATATAACGAATCTACTTGGCGAAGTAAGCCAGCACATGGAATATTTTGCGTTCGGTGAAACTTTTGTAGAGGAGCATCGTAGCTCGAACAACTCGCCTTATAAGTTTAACGGTAAGGAACTGGATGAGGAAACAGGTTGGTACTATTACGGTGCAAGGTATTATGATCCGCGCATATCAATCTGGTTGAGTGTGGATCCGTTGGCGAATGTTGATTATTTGATGAATGATGAAGCCTACATTAATGGTGAACATAATGGTGGGGTTGTCAACTCTTTTAATCATAATTCTTATGCCTATACTTACCAAAACCCGATTCGATATATAGATCCCAATGGTAAACAAACAGATAGTCACAAATTGCAAGGAATAGAGGATGGAGCAGGAAGCCTTTACTATAGGACATATTCATTGCTTATGATTTATACCACTTCTTCTAAGAAAAGTGCCGAAGATATATTTACTAGGGTCAATACTAATTTTGCGGACTTTACTAAAGGCGTTTCCTATTTTGAAAAAATAAAAGGTGCTTCAACTGGTTTATTAAAAGTAAATGATGAACTGGCTATTGTTGGTGGTCCAAATTATACGGTATGGAAAAAATCTGACTTTTCTACTTTATCAAATTATAATAAATACGCAAAAGATAATCCACAGTTGGTAGACTCTAAAGGTAATGCACATAAGGGTATGATACAATCGGGGATTACAGTCATTGGGACTTGTTTTGATCCTGAATCAAAACAATATAGTATGACTTTCCAAACATGGAAAGGTCATGTAGAAGCTGGTACTATTACTTTTTCTGCTACTGAAATTGTTTCAGGAGCAGTATTATTCAAAATTGAAAGTAGGACCAGAAGTGCTAATACTTTCTGGGGAGTAATGTACGAAAACTTCGGAGGTATTAATCAGCAAACTAAGCATTGGAAGACATTTCTCTCAAATATAAGTGATTGGTCAGGTGCCGACGTGTCTTCAATCGTAATTGATGACCCAAAAGTAGAAGAGTATAATGACAAATAAAGAGAAAACACTATTAAAAATGCGAAAAAGACGATTTTTTTTCATTAGTCATCTAACACTCGTAAGTATTTGTATATTTTATGTCGTTTTTTTTATTTATGGACAATACCATCATCTAACAAGACCAAACTATGAGTCTTCATTTAAAGTTAATGTGAGTAATGATTTATCTATCTTATTGAGTAATATAACATTTATACTTTTTTTTATTAACATATTGATTTGCATAATTGCTACAAGAAAAATGGTCACAATACTTGGTGTTGTATTGACCAATATTATAGTTATTATAGAATTATTAATATTCGTATTATCTGTAATTATTTTTTATAGCTCTAAAATGTTCATTATTTAGGTGAGGGGTAATGTGGGGACAGTGTATCAAAGATTACTATGACAAAAAAATCACTATCTTTAGTCCAATGAAAACTCAATGAGGAATCCTTTTTACATATCGTTACTATATCAAAAATATTTCCTATTGATGGAGTATGACAATATGCACAATATTCTGTCTAAAAATCAAATACATGAAACTTCGCCTGATGAAACCGAATGGACAAAAGCCCATCAGACGACTTATGATCTTACATACGAGAAGTACAATGCAGCTGAATTCAATGTAGCAGGTTATTCTTATACCCAACCGCATGCTGTAAGGCAAATCATTGACAAACCGGAAGCAACCAGCACAGGCAATGATGTGAAAACCAAAATGTATGATTACGATGCCAACGGAAATATGATTAGCCTCACGCAAACAACCGGAGAATCCGATGTAGTTGAGAAACTGCGTACTAACCTATGGGACGAAGAAAACCGACTGCGTGCGGTGGACATCACACCGGATGCTGAAGGCATAAGACCAATTGCCATTTATACTTACGATGCAGGAGGAGAAAGAATCCTCAAACATAGCAATACAAGCGTAAGCATCTATTTAAATGGCAAAAAAGTAGCTGATACGATACAAGTAGATGCTACATTGTATCCCAGTGGTATGACAGTATTCCGCCCCTCCTTTGGAGGTGAAGGGGGAGGAGCCTATACCAAACATTATTTTGCGGGAACGCAAAGAGTAAGCAGTAAGATAGGAACGACCGAGAATTTAGGAGAATACTTATACGACTGGTTTACACAGGGAACAGGTGGTCCAGTAGATGTTATTGGTTCTTCCTTTGGGGTACTGGAAAATACGGAAGATGGTGTTGTTCAGGTTTATACAGAATTAGGTATAGAACCACCAACCTACGACAGTGATCCTGTGTTTATACCGGTGCAAAGTTTTGTACATGGAGCTAATGAAGATGAGGTTTACTGGTTCCATCCAGATCATTTGGGTTCAACTTCATACATTACCAATCTTTTAGGAGAAGTAAGCCAACATATGGAGTACTTCGCTTTTGGTGAAACTTTTGTGGAAGAGCATAGAAGTTCTAATAATAGTCCTTACAAATTCAATGGAAAAGAACTGGATGAGGAAACAGGCTGGTATTATTATGGGGCGAGATACTACGATCCGAGGATTAGTGTGTGGTTGAGTGTTGACCCATTAGCCGAGCAGACGATGACACCGTATCAATATACTTATCAGAATCCAGTGAGGTTTATTGACCCTGATGGTAGAGCACCTCAAGACATTATAGTTTTAAATGTTGATGGTAGTATTAGAAAAGTCTATAATGATGGTAGCCCACATATAACGATTATTGATCCAATTTATAAGGGTAAATTTACTTTGTCAAGTTACTTAATTGATAGAGGCTTTATATACTGGAATAATAGAAACAGACAGATAGTTGCGAATATTTCAGCATATTATGGTAAACAAGTTGGTGTTTCAGGTATAGGAGCTACATATGTGAAAAGAGGACTAGCACACTATGATGATACTGATAATGGAATTTGGATAGCCCCTCAAGATAATGGAAGAACTCATCAAGCTCTTAATAATAAATACAATTTACAAAACATATTAATCCATGAAGATTTACATAAATCAGGTAATTATGAAAGTACCTACATTGGTCATTTCGAAGTGTATTTAGGACAAATTAATCATCAAACTTTTAATAAAACATCAAAAGAATTTAAACTAGGGACAATTGGTTCATTTGCAAATCGCATTATGAATGCTATGACAAATAAAGAAAAAGGAGTCGATTCCATGATTGAAAAATTTAATAATTTAAAAACAGGATATGAGTTACAAATTGGAAATTTCGGAGGTGGACTCGAAGCTAAAATAATTGACACTAAAAATAATAATACATACAGAGTTCGATATGAAAAACTTAATTCACCCGCAGATTAAATTTATAATTTTTTCACTTTGTTTAGTTGCCGTGTCCTGTCAAAAAAACTCTGAGTTTGAAGAAAAATTGGTTGAAGATAATGGGGCGTGGAATACTTTTATCGTTAATAAAAATGATAATATTATTGATTATCAAGATTTAATAGTGTTCAAAAAAGATAAGAGTTGGATACCATATATGAGAAGCTCACCTCGTTCTAAAATGATTTTAAAACCTCTTAATATTGATGAAAAAAAAAACATATCCAAATGGAGTTTTAATAAAAAGGATAGCATTTTTATATTGAATGAAGAAATGAAATATAGATTAAGAAAGTTGGAGAATGATACTATATTTTTAGAACCTATATTTAACAAAAAAAATATGGTCATACTTGTTAAGGATAGCCAAGTATATATACCCGAACGGTGGTAATGTTTACTCTGTCAAAAGCAAATAAATAAGTGCGAATTTTTTCAAACATATCGTCAAAAAACTACGCCGGAACACAACGTGTTTCTTCCAAGATAGGAACGACAGAGAATTTAGGTGACTTTCTTCAGGATTGGTTTACAGGTGGTACAGGAGGCCCTGTGGATGTCATAGGGAGCTCTTTTGGAGTGTTAGAGAATGCAGAAGAAGGCGTGATCCAGGTCTATAATGAACTTGATATAGAACCGCCTGTTTATGACAGCGATCCTGTGTTTATACCGGTTGCTTCTTTTATACATGGAGATGATGAAATAGAACAGTATTTTTTCCATCCTGATCATTTGGGTTCAACTTCGTATATTAGCAACATTCTTGGTGAGGTTTCTCAACATATGGAGTATTTTGCATTCGGGGAAACTTTTGTTGAAGAACACCGAAGTAGCAACAACAGCCCTTATAAGTTTAACGGTAAAGAATTAGATGAAGAAACTGGGTGGTATTATTACGGTGCGAGATACTACTCGCCACGGGAATCTGTTTGGTTGAGTGTCGATCCGTTGGCGGAAATGACAGTTCAACCGTATCAATATGGAAATCAAAATCCAATTAAATATGTCGATTCTAATGGACTAAAAGGAGATGATTGGGTTGAAACAAATGGAAAAATGATATATGATAGCAGAGTAACAGACCAAAATTCAGCAGAAGTATATTATGGGGGTGATGCAAAATATTATGCTCCTGGTGAAAAATACCAATCTGTTAATAATACTAGCGTCGAATTAGGTTTAGGAGGATATTTTAAAGAAGATGGTGTAACAAAGCGCACAATTGATAATGCTCCATCTGTCTATGCTTTTCCACTTGATGGGTCTTCTGGCGTTACAGCCGTTAGTGCTTTTACAAGTTATAAACGATATACTCAATACAATGAGTTTTTTGAAATTTGGAGAGGTAAAAACGGGAAAATATATAATGGATTAAAAGGAAGAGGGCCTAATGGTGTTACAGGATCCAGAGGATATGCTAAAACTAAAGCCGGTCGAATAGGGATGGCAGGTAATGTACTTGGAGGACTTGGTATGTTGGCTACATATGCCGATTATAAATATAATATGAACCAAAATCCTGGTCCAAATCTAAAGAGGTATTTAGAAAGTAGACATTTAAAAGATCAATCATTTAATGGAGCAGGATTTTTAGGACAATTTGGAGCTGCTGCAAGTTTTGGATATAATTTAGGTTATTTAATAGAAGATGTATGTAATTGTAATATTCAAATCAATCCATATACTCTTGATTTTACACCTATAGAGCAAACTCTTACAGAGTTTGACAATGCAGGACTTCATAATGTTTATCGTTAATAATTGAAAATGAGGTATTTATATTATTCTTTGTATTTGTTTTATGTAAAGATTATTAAGTTACATAAGCAATATCCCCCCATTATAAACATTACGGCAGTAATATCTGTTCTATTTACATTATTTATTTGCTCAATTGTAAATGCATATTATTATGATATTGGTTATAAATATCCGCCCTACCATTTTATAATTCCAGGAATAGGTTATTTAATATTGTGGAAATTATTATATGAATACTATAAGTCAAGAGAATCTAAACTTTTAGAAAGTATAAATATCAAACCATTATGGGTAAAGGTTATAATGGTGGTATTTTCTGCTTTATTTATAATTTTAGTTGTAAAATTATGGATGTTTGATGGTAGTATAGAATTGTACAAATACTTTAAAAAATAATGAACTACTACCTTTTTTACATATCAAATGCAGACATTATCAGCCAGTTAGGTTATGACAAATTCGGGCAGCGGGAATACCTGCGCTATGGCAACGGTACCGAAACCTACTACAAATACGAAACTGACCGCAGACGATTGGAAGCCATGGTAGCTAATAACAGCAACCGCACCTTTATGGACAACATGTACCAATATGATATTTTATCGAATGTCTTGAGCGTTGAAAACACAGCACCTCTGCCTGGCGCAGGGAAAATCGGTGGAAGCGTTTTGTATGAATATACCTATGATGATCTGAACCGATTAACAACTGCAAATGCAATCTTCACAGGCAGAAATTCAACTGATGACGGCTACGAACAGCAGAAATATTCTTTGGCGATGGAGTATGATAATATGCACAATATCTTAGGTAAAACGCAGGTGCATGAAACTTCACCGGACAATACCAACTGGAAGAAAGCCCATCAGACGACTTATAATCTTACATACGAGAAGTACAATGCAGCTGAATTCAATGTAGCAGGTTATTCTTATACCCAACCGCATGCCGTAAGGCAAATCATTGACAAACCGGAAGCAACCAGCACAGGCAATGATGTGAAATTCAAATTGTACGATTATGACCCGAATGGAAATATGATTGCGATAACCCAAGTCACGGGCGAATCCCAAACCATAGAAAAACTGCGAACGAATCTCTGGGATGAAGAAAACAGATTAAGAGCTGTTGACATAACGCCTGATGCAGAAGGCGTACGGCCGATAGCGATTTATACCTACGATGCAGGAGGAGAAAGAATCCTCAAGCATAGCAATACAAGCGTAAGTATCTATCTCAATGGTAAAAAAGTAGCTGATACCATACAAACGGATGCTACGCTTTACCCAAGTGGCATGTTAGTAGCCCGTGTCATTCCGACGGAGGAGGAATCTCTTTCTTTGGGTTACACTAAACATTACTTTGCAGGTACGCAAAGAGTTTCTTCCAAGATAGGAACCACCGAGAACTTAGGAGACTTTTTGTATGATTGGTACACCCAAGGAACAGGCGGTCCAGTAGATGTTATTGGTTCATCTTTCGGAGTTTTGGAGAATGCGGAGGAAGGTGTAATACAAGTGTATGAGGAGTTTGATATAGAACCACCAACTTACGAAAGTACACCTGTGTTTATACCTGTCCAAAGTTTTATTCATGGAGGAAATGAATTAGAACAATATTATTTTCATCCTGACCATCTTGGTAGTACTTCATACATAACAAATTTATTAGGAGAGGTAAGCCAACATATGGAGTACTTCGCTTTTGGAGAGACATTTGTTGAAGAACACAGGAGTAGCAATAACTCTCCCTATAAGTTTAATGGAAAAGAGTTAGATGAGGAGACAGGTTGGTACTATTATGGGGCGAGATATTATGACCCACGCATATCAATCTGGTTAAGTGTGGATCCGTTGGCGGAACAAACGATGACTCCGTATCAATATACTTATCAGAATCCTATAAATTTAGTGGATCCGACAGGGATGGCTGGCGATACCCCGGATGATTGGATTAGAGGAATGAAGAACGGGAAGCAGGAAGTTCGATGGTTTGATACGATGAAAGAAGCTCAAGACTATTTTGATGAAAATTCTAATCTTGAGAATTTAGGAAATAATTTCATGAAAACTCCTGAAAATCTAACTTCTGATGAAATAGTTTCTGTTGGACTTCAACAAATTAGTTATTTAGGGGATTTGGCAAGTCTAATAAATGAGAACTTTCTTGGAAATCTTAATCCTTTGGAAATTAATGCAGGTCCATATAAAAAATTAGATACAAGTGTTGGGTCATATCTTGAATCACTCACAATATCAGGATTATACAGCATTTACAATAATGCAGGAAGAGGATTTGCTTTTGGGCCTTATGCAAAAGAGAATGATAATAAGAGATATATGAAGTTATTAATGGAGATTGGAATATATCAAATACAAGATGATGTCATGACGGCATTGTTTGGCTCAAAGGCAGGAGGAGTTATAAGTTGGTTCTTTCAAGGTCCAAATATTTACAATGGTGAAAATTCTTTAGACGTTCTTTTTGAACAAAAAAAAGAATCTTTATTTGAAAAGTATAATTCAAATGTGAAACCTTATTTAAATAGAAATTCAGATATGCTTTTTGAGAAAATGATTAATAAAAAATATCCTATTATAATGAATATTAAGATGGAAATGAATTAATTATGGAATTAGTAGGACTTTTAACGGGGCCTTTGATATATTTTTATGGAGGTGCATTCTTTAGATGGGTATTTATATATAAATCAAAAAGGAGTTTTTCAGATGTTTATCAAAATGATAAAAAGCAAAATACAAGATTAAGTAGATTGATTCTTTTTATTTATATTATAATTGCAATGACTGTTATTAATGTAATATAAGGAAATGCTTCAGACTTGGTGTTATAGTAAAATAGAATTATAAAAATAGGTACAAATTTTCTCAAATATATCGTCAAAAATCTACGTCAATAATCAACGCATAGCGAGCAAACCAGCTGGAAATGCTGATAGGTTCAACGTTATGCAAGTTGGAGATACGCCAAACTTAGAAGAATTAAGAGCAAAGCAATTGGCAGATGCACAGTTTGTAGCAGACAGCATGGAGTTAGGGCAATTAAATTTAGCACAACCAGGGTCGGGTATTATAATTACTCCCACTGTGTATTATTTCCATCCCGACCATTTGGGCAGTTCCACCCTTATTACAGACAACTTTGGAGATCCTTATCAGTTCTTCTTGAATTTACCATTTGGAGAAACCATGGCTGAACAAAGGCTTTCCGGAAATTTGAATAATCCGTATAAGTTCAATGGTAAAGAACTGGACGAAGAAACCGGATTGTATTATTACGGAGCTCGGTATTACAATCCGAGGATTAGTGTATGGTTGAGTGTAGATCCGCTGGCGGAGAAGTATCCATCATACTCGCCTTATACGTTTTGTTTAAATAATCCTGTAATTTATACAGACCCCGATGGAAGAGATGTGGTGCCAATTGGATTTAACTTAAATCTAACTAAATTTTTCCAGTCGATATCTAAGACGTCTGGATACAAGACCATCTTTAAAAGATTTTTAGGCAACCAAGATAATGTATTTATTTCACCAGACAATGACCCAGGACATTATGGATACGGACCAGGAACGAGAGTCAAGCCAAATGGCTATGGGGAAGGTTATGAATTATTTATAGGGGGTGCTTCATATTTAAGCAATAGCGGCGATTTAATTGTTGACCCAACTTTTATGGCCAAAGTTTTAGTGCATGAAGGATTGCATTTAAAGTGGGCATTGATTGAAGATGAAGGTAAATTAGCAGCTTATCCTACCTTAAAAAAACATATGAATAGACAAAGTGACCCAACCTTCACTAATTCAAAGGGTGGTATGTATCATGGACATCATGAAGCGATGGCGGAAGGCTATATATATATGTATTTGTAGAAACAATGAGAGATTTTGATGCAGAATATGTAACAGAACATTCTGATGATTGGTACAATGCAATGGCGTGGATGGGTTCTTTGAGTGAATTTTCTAATGCATACCAAAATTTAGATAGTTCTACAAGAACTAATTACAATAAGATTATACGTAACGAAACTCGTTATAATAATTATTTAAAAGTTAAAGCTAATGGAGGCACAAGTAATCAAATTCAAAGAGCTAAAAATAAAGTTGATTGGAATTTATTTAATCAAACTCGAACAAAAACTGGAACAGAATGATATTGCTTAAAAATTTAATACCGTTGATAACATTAATTGCTTTATTTTTTTCTTGCAATAAGAAAGATGGTTCAACTTTAGAAGGTGAGATAAACAATAATATAGTGGATATTACTGAGGAAATAAAAGAAGCGTACGACAACAAAAATATAATTATAGATAGTACCAGCTGGAATCAATATAAAATAATTAGAGAAGTCGATGTAGAAGATACTCTACCATATCAAAACTGTAAAATAGTATTGATAAATGATAACTATCTTAAGTACTATATTAAAAATAAAATAGAACTTGAAGACTCGATTAAAGTAAAAAACATGAGTAGTAATGGAAATATATTATATGAACTAAAATCACACGATTCATGTTTGTTTTTTAATAAGTCCAAACAAATTATAGAGTTCTCATCTTGTAACCCAAACGCGTCTTTTGTCTCGGAATATTTTAGGAAAGAGGACTGGTAATGTTCAGATTTGGTGTTATAGTAAAATTAGGATATTTAAATATTTGAAAATCAATTAAAATTAAGGTTTTAAATTTTAAAAATGAAAAATTCTTTTTACATATCGTTACAGAAAACAGGCGAATCCGAAACCATAGAAAAATTAAGAACCAACCTGTGGGATGAAGAAAACAGATTAAGAGCTGTGGTATTGTATCAAACATGTTGGTAATAAAAAAACAAGAATTTATATTACTGATAATCAAAACATAAAATAATTGAAATAAAATATCAGAAGACGGAATTTGCTTCATCCTCATTATTTTTAATTCTTAAAACGCATAAAATGGAACAGAATAGAATGTCGTGTATCAGAAGTGTGGGTGGAAAATTTTAATACCTTTATCCTGAGAAAATTTATTGAGAGGAAGATACTATCTCAAATATTTTATCATGCACTTATCCGTCCACTCAATCTCTTTTTTTAGATTTGCATCATTAAATTCAATGAAAGCCAACAAATGATTTCACTAAGTCAGAAAATTGATGAAAATATAGGACGGGTTGCAGATTTTCCAAAACCCGGAATTCAGTACAAGGACATTACCACACTTTTTCAAAAACCTGAACTGGTTGCTGAAATGGTAGATAATTTTGCTGATTTCAGTCGCGGAAAAGTCGATGCAGTTTGTGGAATAGAAAGCCGCGGTTTTTTGTTTGGATTGCTGATTGCCCAAAAGTTGAACCTTCCTTTTGTGCTGGTTAGAAAATCAGGAAAACTTCCTCCGCCCGTTATCAGAGAATCCTATGAACTCGAATATGGAAATGCGACCATAGAAGTCCAGCCACAATACATCAAAGAAGGAAGTCGTTTTCTGATTCACGACGATGTGCTTGCAACCGGCGGAACCGCAGAGGCCACTGCTAAACTGATACAAAAATGCGGTGCGATTCCGGCTCAATTTAGTTTCATCGCAGACTTGCCGTCACTCGGTGGAAAAAACAAACTCCTTCAATTTTCGTATGATATTCTAAATCTGGTGAGCTACGACTAATTTTTAATTGATTATAAAACGATAGACATCGTATTCGCCAAGCGTATAGGTAATTCCATGAAAAATGATGTCATCAATTTTATAGCCACCACAATTTCCGGTCAGTTCGTGTGAAATAACTGTAAATTCAAAATCAACCGCTGGAGATTCAAATGAAAAATCCTTTGTGCCGTTGAACCATCCGGCTTCATTGATGATAATTTTATAATCCTCCCTTAGCGTAAATGTTGAATTTTTTGGATTATCTGGATTGGTGATATCTTTAATTTTGATTTCAGAAGTTTTCAATACTCCGTTTTCAATCAGATTGACTCCATCACTGTCAATAAATTCAAAAACTACCGCACCGGGCGGCGTAAAACATAGTATTATATCGTCGTCGCTTTTACACGCATTCATCAAAAATGAAAAGCTTAAAATTAAAACGGTATAGACTGAGAGTCTGATTTCCATAAACTTATAAATTTAGTTAGTGCAAAAGTATAAATAAATAACTCAAAAAGACCGTTGCCTTTGTAACTTTTTGATTAAATCAATGACCAATAACCAAACAATCTATTTTCAGAATGAATGATGAAATGATTAAAATCCGAAATTTGAACAAATCCTATAAAATGGGTGCAAATTCGCTGCATGTACTCAAAGGAATTAATCTGACAGTGGCAGAAGGTGAATTTGTGGCAATTATGGGTGCTTCGGGTTCGGGTAAATCAACTTTGCTGAATATCATCGGGATGCTCGACACACATGACTCCGGTTTGTATGAACTCGATGGTGTGAAAATTGAGAAATTGACCGAAAAAAAAGCTGCCAATTACAGAAATAAATTTTTGGGTTTTATTTTTCAATCCTATAATTTAATCAGTTTCAAAAATGTAGTTGAAAATGTTTCTCTGCCATTATATTATCAAAATATTAGCCGAAAAGACCGCTCTCAGATTGCGATGCAGTATCTTGAAAGGGTAGGATTGACCGACTGGGCACATCATTTACCGAATGAATTGTCGGGTGGTCAGAAACAGCGGGTGGCGATTGCAAGGGCGCTGGCAGCAAGACCAAAACTATTATTGGCTGATGAACCAACCGGTGCACTTGATTCAAAAACTTCGGCAGAGGTAATGAAATTGATTCAGGAAATTAATGATGAAGGAAAAACAATTCTGATGGTGACCCATGAAGAAGATATTGCCAAAATGTGTAAAAGAATTGTAAGACTCAAGGATGGAATGATTATGGAAGATGAAGTGATTGAGCAGGTTAGATCATAAATGTACAAAGTACAATGTATTAAGTATAAACTTGTAAATTTTTATTTAGAAGGATAGAGGAGATTGGTTAAAAAAATAATTTATGTTACTTCGTACAAATAAAAACAGTATATAATAAAAAATGTTCGATTTAGACCGCTGGAGTGAAATATGGGCTTCGATTGGAAGCAATAAGTTGAGAACGATTTTATCGGGTTTCACAATATCGCTTGCACTGTTTGTATTCATTGTGCTTTTTGGCATGGGCAACGGTCTTCAGAATGGTTTTCAGAAAGAATTTTTTCAGGCAGGTTCAATGAATATGTATATTTTTGGTACCCGAACTTCTGAGTCATTTGGTGGCTATCAAAAAGGAAGACAAATTATTCTCAAAAACCGTGATTTAAAATATATAACAGAAAATTATTCAGATAGAATTAAATATATAAGTGGTGAATTTGACAAGTCATTGCTTGTGAAATATGCCGGAGAATCAGGAAGTTATTCAGTAACCGGAGTCAGTAAAGACTATCTTGGGATGGCTGATTTAAATTTGGAAAATGGTCGTTTTTTAAGTCAGGAAGATGAACAAAAACAAATAAAAACAGCTGTAATCGGCAGAATGGTGGTTGATGATTTGATGAAGGACAGCAATCCTATTGGTCAGTTTATTGATATTGGCTCGGGTATGTATGAAATTGTTGGCATTTTCTCGACCAATTCAAACGATGATCGCGAAGAAAGAAAGATTTTTGTGCCGATCACAACGCTGCAAACGATTTACGGAACAGACGAATTGCCATCGATAACCATAACACCAAAAGATGGTCTTTCGACAACCGAACTCGCTAATTTCTCAAAAGATTTAAAAAGTGATTTAAAGTCGATACACACCATTAGTCCGGAAGATGAAACCGGAATCAGAATCTGGGATTCGTCAGAGCAGATGAGCAACACCAATGCTTTTTTCTTTGTGCTTTCATTTATTGTTTTCGTCATCGGTGGCGGAAGTTTGATTGCAGGAGTAGTTTCTATTGGTAACATTATGGTTTTCAGTGTTAAAGAAAGAACCAAGGAAATTGGTATCAGAAAAGCACTTGGTGCAACACCATTTAATATTATCAGTTTAATCATGCAGGAAGCAATTATGATAACTTTGCTATTTGGTGTAATTGGAATTCTGGCCGCAACTTTACTGGTCGAAAATATCAATCAGGGATTGGCTGATTATTTTATTTATGATCCGGGTGTAAGTACAGCTTCATTGATTTTAGCGTGTGTGATTTTATTTATAGCAGGATTTTTGGCAGGTTTTCTTCCGGCGAGATATGCTGCAAAAATTAAACCGATAGATGCATTAAGAGACGAATAATGAGATTGCTGATTTTTAACAGAGATGCCTGGGCCGAAGTTTATGCGGCCATTCGTAAAAACAAGCTGAGAACTATGCTGACCATGATTGGTGTGGCATGGGGAATGTTTCTTTTTGTAGGATTATTAGGTGCTTCAAAAGGTGTTCAGAACGGTTTTGATAAAATTTTTGGAAATGCAGCTACCAATAGTTTGTTTGTATGGGCAGAACAAACTTCAATTCCATATGAGGGCTATCAGAGAGGGAGAATGCTTGAATTGAAAATTGAAGATTTGGAAGCGCTCAAACAGAATTTCCCTGAAATCCGTAAAATTGCACCCAGAAGTATGCAGCCCGGAGTAATTGTTCAACATGCCGGAAAATACAATAACTATTCTGTAATCGGAGATTTTCCTGAACAAAATGAAATGTTTCCAAGACCGATTATCAAAGGTCGGTTTATCAATCAGGATGATATTAAATACAATCGGAAAGTTTGTGTAATCGGTAAAGACAATGAACTTGAAATCTTTGGGCCGGATGTGAATTCAGTTGGTGAAATGATACAGCTCGGTAGTGGAATGTACACGATAATAGGAGTATATGGCGATGGGTCATTTTCTTTTGGCAGATCGACAGATATACAAATTCCTTTTTCGACTTTCAATCAGGTTTACAACCAGCATGGAGTGGTTGGTTTTGCAATTATCAACGCATTTGACAATGTAGATATAGTTGAGTTTGAAAAAGAAGTAAAAACATTTTTGAAACAAAGAAAAACAGTGTCGCCGGAAGATACTCAGGCTATTGGCGGTTTTAATCTCGGTGAGAATTTGAATAAAATGTATTCATTTATGAAAGGATTGCAATTGCTAGCCATTGTGGTTGGCGCATTGACATTATTTTCGGGTGTCATTGCAATTGCGAGTATATTGCTGATTACAGTATCCGAAAGAACAAAAGAATTTGGAATCAGAAGAGCTTTGGGAGCAGTTCCGGCACAAATCAGATCACAAATTTTACTCGAATCGATAGTTTTGGCAACAATTGCGGGATTGACAGGTATTGTAGGAGCTTCTTCAGCACTTTATTATGTAAATGAAGTTGTGATTGCCGGAAAAGAAAATAATTTTCCGTTTATAAATGCATCGGTCGATGTAACAACACTGACGGTTGCTCTACTAATTATGGTGGTAATGGCAATGCTGGCGGGGTTGATTCCTGCACAAAGAGCAATTGCAATTAAACCGATAGACGCTTTGAGAGATGAATAAAAAAATTACTGAATAATGAAAAAAACATTTAAAATACTGTTGGTTTTAATTTTTATTGCAGCTGTGATTTTTGCTTTTTTGTACATGTTCAAAACCAGTACAAAAGAGTTGGATAAGTATGATGTGGCTGATTTGGAAGTCCGCAATATTGTTACAAAAGCAGTTGCCACAGGTTCTGTAAAACCCAGAGAATTAATTGAAATTAAACCAAATATATCCGGTGTGATTTCTCAAATTCATGTCAAAGAAGGCGATGTGGTGAATTCCGGTGATTTGATTGCCAGCCTCAAGGTAATTCCAAATGTTGGAAGTCTGAATGCTGCTCAGCAACAAATTAATTCAGCCAAAATCACACTTAATAATGAAAAAATTCAGTTTAACCGAACCAAGTCACTATACGATCAGGGCGTGATTCCAAAACAAGAATATGACAATGCACTGATGAGTTATCAGATGGCTCAGCAAAATCTGAAAGATGCAGAAGGAAATTATAAACTCGCTCAAACCGGTGTAGCACCAGGGTTGGAGAATTATGCAACAACTCAGATCAGAGCAACAATTTCCGGTATGATACTAACAATTCCTGTTGAGATTGGAAACATGGTGCAGGAAATTAATAATTTCAGTGTAGGTACAACCATTGCGACCATGGCAGATGTCAAACAAATGATTTTTGAAGGAAAAGCTGACGAATCTGATGTTGGAAAGCTCAAAGAAGGAATGCCGATTAAGGTAAGTATCGGGGCACTTCCTGACGAAAAATTCGAAGGCGTTTTGAATTTTATTTCACCATCGGGAGAAGAGACAAACGGAATAGTTCAGTTCGAAATTAAAGCAGATGTTGAGTTAAAAGAGGATGTGTTTTTGAGAGCAAATTACAGTGCCAATGCAGAAGTGATTTTGTCAGAAGCAAAAGATGCATTAAGTATTGAGACTGCGCATATCAGATATGATGAAAACGGAGATGCATTTGTTGAGATTTTAAAACCCGGAACCGAAAGTTATGATCAGCCGGTTTATCAGAAAAAAATTATAAAAACAGGAATTTCAGATGGTGTTTATACCGAAATAAAAGATGGTTTAAAGAAAAATGATAAAGTGAAGATCTTCAATACAGATTTGGAGAAGAAACCGGGCGGAGCACCACATAGAAGAAGATAAATTAAAAACATAAAAAATCAAAAATAATCCGGTTACAAAAGTTCCGGATTTTTTTGTGATTTCTCTCATGAAAAATTTATATCTTTGATTGATTTAGTTAACAAAACAGATTTTTATTTAATGGTCCCGATTATGAAAGAACTTCTACATTGTCATACAGCTGTAGGTCTGCTTAAAAAAAGTATAGCTTTTCCATTGATGTTTTTATTTTTTGGAACAGCTTATTCACAAGAGTTTACACCACCTGTATCGTTTAATGGTCAATACATTTCAATTGATTTGTCAAAATCCTTAAAAGGTAATGAAATTCATGACAGACTTCATTATTTGTTTGAATATTCAAGTAATGTTGAATTGAGTCAGGAAATACTGAACTCATTAAATTCAATCCAGGATAACCCTGCTTATCATCAAAAATTCACATCGCTCAGAGCTGCAATTTTCAAAATTTTAGAAAACCCGATTGTTTCACCTGAGGACAAAAAATTTGTATGTAATTTTTATTTGAGTCAGTCAGAAATTCATTTTGAGTCAATTAAACCGGCTTTGAAATCTTATCTTAGTAAATTGTAAACAGGTTTGAAAATGAAGAAATATTTATACTTTATCCTTTTAATTTCGTCTTCAGTTGTTTTATCTCAACAAATAGTTAATGTTGTGAATATAACAAGAAGTGGAAATTTTGCTAATTGTTCCGGTGGTAATCCGATTATTACAGCTGAGATGATAACTTCTGACGGGAGTGTGGTTGAAAATGGTAACCTGAAAATTACTGACCCCTGTGGTTTCACGACTTTGAAAATAACTATGTCTAACCTGAGATACAACCAGCCGGGAGCTAACTGGCCTCATGGTTTCTTCTTTCCTGAAGGAGATAATATTACTGTTTCAGGTGTAACCCTTCCCGCCGGATGGATTCCGATGGCTTCTGTCACCGGTGCGAGTTGTTCTGCACAGGAAACCGGAGGTTCCGGTTTTTATTACGACGGAAGTGTAGGAAGCTCATGTTATGAGTGTAATCCTACAACAAATGATGGAAATCCAAGCAATAATTATGGACAGTCATCTATGAGTTGCAATAGCCCTTTTAGCATTCAGTTTAACATGACTTTTTGTAATAGTAAAGTTGAAACAGCTCTTACAGAATTTGAGCTGAGAGGAAGCTCTGACGGAAATACAGGTTGCTGGTCAATACACGATGTTTTGGACAACTTCGTGAAGTTTTCAATTAATACTATTGCTTCTGAGGTTCCTTTGTACGATTCAAACCCTGTGAATACAGAAGTAATAACAGAGTGTATAAACGGTGGAGCAGAATTTAATTATATCGCTGTTCTCGAAGCATCTTGCGGAGGCGGAGAGGAAGTATCATGGTGGACTTCTGCATCCGGAGGAACAATGATTGGAACCGGTTCTCCGTTTTATTATGATCCGCCGGGACAGGCTTGTCCGCAGGGAATGATTTTTTATGCATCCTGTTGTCCTGATGGTGAAGGTTGTGAAAGACAGCCGATTATCATAGGTGCTTGTCAACCACCGAGCGAAGAGCCTACTTTTGCACCAATTCCGTCTCAATGTCCGGGCTTGGACAGCCCTTTGCCAAATATGTCAATTGAAGGAGCAACCGGAACATGGTCGCCTGAATGGGATCCGTACAATACACAGACTTACACTTTTACACCTGACCCGGGACAATGTGTAACTCAGACTTATGAAATAACTATTGAAATCCTGCCGGAAATTGAATTTACAATAGCTACTCCTGATCCGATTTGTCAGGGTGGCACTGCACCGGATTTACCTGACCCCAATCCATTTTTGGCAGGAAGCTGGGAGCCTGCTGTAATTGATACTTCCACTGCTGGTACATTTGAATATACATTTACCCCCGAGGATGCCTGTGGCTTACCTGTAACTATAGAAATTGTGATTGAAGAGAGAATTATATCCGAATTCGATTTACCTCAACATTATTGTCAGGGAACAGAAGTCATAGATTTGCCTTCAGTTTCAGACAACGGATTATCAGGAACCTGGTCGCCTGCACAAGTTGATACTTCTGTAGTTGGTGTAGTTACCTATACTTTTACACCTGATGGTATAACTTGTTATGATGAATTTTTGATTGAAATAGAAGTTGAAGAAACCATCACACCTACATTTATCGATGTTCCTGAACTCTGTCAATATTCAGAAGCTCCCGATCTTCCTCAGCCCAATGAGGGAATCACAGGAACCTGGTCACCGTCTGTGATTGACACGACAGTTGCCGGTACATTTGAATATACATTTACACCTGATATGTTATGCTCAGAAGAGATTACAATTGAAGTAACCGTTTCATCAGAAATCATTGCTGAGTTTGATTATACAGAAAGCTATTGTCAGTATGAACAACCTGAAATCCTGAATGAAATTTCACTCAACGGAATAACCGGTGTTTGGTATCCTGCGGTAATCGATACTTCGACACCCGGAGTCAGCACATACACTTTTATGCCTGAAGATGGTCAGTGCTCATACGAAATGCAAATCAGTATTGAAATCTTTGAACAGCCTGTTTTGAATGTTCCGGCGCCGCAGTTGCTGTGTGACGGAGATTTTGATGGCATATACATTGTTAATCTCAACGGAATCAGTCCGATGCTTGGTGGCGGTAACGGGACTTCATATACTTATTATGCAACACTTGCGGATTACAACAATAATAACCCAATACCGACAGGACAACTGAGTAACTATCAGTTCAGTGAATTGCCTGCCACGGTTTATGTCAGCGGTACTTCAGTGCATGGTTGCGCCTCAGAAGCAGTGGCAGTAACATTTGAAGAGGATGAAATTGTTGATTTCAACGAAGGGCCTTTTGAAATAGAATTTTGTCACGGAGATTCGATTGATTTAACACAATTTGAAGGTCAGTTAAGCGGTACTCCGGGAGCTCAGTACGCATATTACAATACAGAAAGTGATGCAAGAATGGAATTGTCACAAATCGGTAATCCCGGTAATTTCACACCATCGCAAAATCAAACAGCTGCCTATGTAAGAATAGAAGCTTCTGATAATTGCCCTGCAATTGTGAAAATTGATTTAATCAGACATCCGATTCCTGAAATAATAGCCCCTGATTTCACAAAACTTTGCCCTGGCAGTGAATATGAAGCAATCGCAGAAAGTAATGATCCTGATGCAGTTTTTGAATGGACACTTGAGGACGGAACAGTTATCAATGAACCAAATATAACAATTACTGAACCCGGAGCTTATACTGTTGTGGCATATAGTGAATTTGGCTGCGTGAGCGAAACCCGTACACTGACAGTTGTACATCCGAACACACCGATATTCACAAAAATAGAAATCAACGGTGATTCTGTAATAGTAAATGCAGATAACGGTGGTGACGGCCCGCTCGAATATTCACTCGACGGAGTTTTCTGGCAGAATCACAATATCTTCAGCGGACTTATTCCGGGTGAAATCTATACGATTTGGGTAAGATCAATGGGTTGTATGACTGCCAAAATGGATGTTTCAATTTTGGATGTTCCCAACTTTATATCACCAAATGGCGATGGATTCAATGATACATGGACTATCAGAGGTATTCAGGCATATCAGGGTGCGACGATCAAGATATTTGACAGATACGGAAAGATTTTTGTTGACCGAAAGATCAATGGAAGTTTTGAATGGGACGGGAAATATATGGGTCATGTAGTTCCTTCAGATGATTATTGGTATATTCTGAATGTTCCTGCAACAGAGATTACACCTGAACAAAAATTTGTAGGTCATATTTCTGTGAGGAATTAATAGGAAATAAAAAAAAGTTAAAAAAGGGATTTTATTGCATTATAAAATCCCTTTTTCTAAAATAAATGAAGTTAAAGTGTTTTTTTTATCGCCAGTATCTTTGGAATTTATTTGTTTGAACAAAGTTGTGAAATCAATACGATTAACAGTGGTTGAGTGAGCGAAATCCGTACGCTTACAGTTGTACATCCAAATACACCGATATTCACAAAAATTGAAATCAGCAGTGATTCTGTGATAGTAAATGCAGATAACGGGGAAGATGGTCCGCTTGAATATTCACTTGACGGAATTTTCCGGCAGAATCATAATATATTCAGTGGTCTTATACCGGGAGAAGTATATACGATTTGGGTAAGATCAATGGGTTGTATGACGGCTAAGATGGATGTTTCTATTTTGAATGCGACGGGAAATATATGGGTCAGGTAGTTCCTTCAGGTGATTATTGGTACATCATAGAAGTTGCAGACTCAGATGATTCGCCGAAACAAAAAATAAAAGACTATATAACTGTTAGGAATCAATAGTTTATATCAGAATAATTAATTTTCAATAAAGATTGCTAAAAAAAAAATATTACATAATAATGAATGATTTAACTTTTTGAAAACTCGATGAAATAAATTTAATTTTATTCATTCGCATAAAAAATATAGATTGATATAAAAAATCTTTGTAGATTCGAAACCGATATATATTTTTACGCTTATTTAATAAACAGTTTAAAATTTATTTCTGTTGAAAATTAAAATATATTAAAAAAATAATCGTTAGGAATAGAGAACAGAACATATGAGAAAAAATTTATTTGCTGCAGTGCTTATATTCGTATCTGTACAACTTTTTTCACAGGAAGGGATGCCATTTTATAACCATTACCTTGTGAGCGACCCTTTTTTAATCAATCCATCTTATACGGGGATTGATCCTGAAATAATGAGTGTAACAGCAACTCACAGGAATCAATGGTCGAATTTGCCGGAAAGTCCGAGTACACAAACGCTGGGAATACATGCAACTGTTGTGGACAGGCTGGCATTCGGAGTTTATTTATTTAATGACAGAAATGGTTTGTCCAGTACAAGAGGAATCAATACTTCTGCTGCATATCATATACCTATAAATTCAGGTAGAGATTACCGAGATGATGAAGAGGAGGACATGTTCTCATTCGGTCTTGCCTATAATTTTTTCCAGCAACGACTGGATAAGGACAGGGTAATCGCAAACGATCCGGACGACCCGTTACTAAATGACCCGAATTATAATCTGAATTATTTCAATATAGGTACATCTTTCAGATATGCAGGAGCATTTGGAAGTGTAGCTGTCAATAATATTCCGCTTATAGATAATGAGGCGGTTATTAATGGAGTTGAACCGGTTCCATCATGGTATAATTTTATGCTTGGTTACAGAATCTATTTATCAGACGGTATACATATTTCGCCTTCAGCAGTGATGAACCTTGGTTCAAATTCAGCTCGAAAATTCGATTTGAATCTGATGTCACATTTTTCTTTTGGAAGCTATCAGCAAGGAGTTGATCTTGGTGTTTCATACCGCCAGGATGTTGACAAAAACGGTTCACAGGGATTGAGTATTTCACCCGTTATGAAATTGAAAATCGGAGATTTGAGAATGGGAATGTCTTATGATATAGGCCTTTCTGATATAGCTAAAGAAGCCGGAAATGGTATTTTATTTAGCCTTGGTTTTGATTTTGGAAACCCGTTTGACCCTGATTTTAGATAAAAGTATATCAAACATATTTTACTAATTGTGTATTAGTAATTAAAAGATTTTTGTTTTCTTTAGATAATGGGAATGGTTTTTGAGCCTGACTCAAGCTAAAATAAAACAATGAAAAAAATACTTTTATTAGCTGCCGGGCTTGTAATCGCAGCCTGTAATTCAAATTCTGAATCAAATAATCATCAAAATAATAAAGAAATGAACGAATCACAAAATCAGGGAACCTCAATCGGTTTCAAAGGAAACACTATTCACAGTGTTGGAAAATTACCTGAATTAAATACAACAGCACCTGATTTTACACTGGTTGCCAATGATTTATCAGAAAAATCACTCAGTGATTACAAAGGTAAGTTCGTAGTGCTCAATATTTTTCCCAGCCTTGACACTTCAACCTGTGCAGCTTCTGTCAGACAATTCAACCAGATGGCAGCTTCACTAGAAAATACTGTAGTTTTGGGAATTTCAAAAGATTTACCTTTTGCATCCGGAAGATTCTGTACCGCTGAAGGAATTGAAAATGTTCAGACACTCTCAGATTTCAGAAGTGATTTTGGAAATTTATATGGTGTTGAACTCTCTGACGGCCCGTTGAAAGGCTTGTTGAGCCGTGCAGTAATCGTAATCAACCCGGAAGGAGAAATTGTTTATACAGAACAAGTTGCTGAATTGACCGAAGAGCCAAATTATGATGCAGCTTTAGCATCAATACAGTAAGCTTTCTGAAGCAATCTGTTAAAAAGTAAAAAGAGCCGTTGGTTTTATGAAACTGACGGCTCTTTGTCTTTTAAAATAATCAGATTACTTTTTACTGAATCCTGAAATTGTTTTGTAAGTAAATACAATCAGGTGTACAATTCCAAAAACAATTGAAAAATAGAATAGCTCCGCATCGTTGATTTTTCCGGTAGCAGGATTAATTTCTGAATACTGATGATGAGCAATAGCAATTCCGAGTAATATCAGTGAAGAAATGATCCCAAGCAAACCAACTGTTTTATCTGCCATCATTTTTATACCCTCCTGATTAGAAGTGAGTTTACTGTGTTTAACGCTGTAGAATAAATAAACATCCAATCCGATTATCATCCAAAGTACAAGCCTCATCCAAGTATCAAGTGGCAAAAAGAGCATCATAAACAAACAAGTCAAAATACCAAGAACCGGAACAAGTGGAACCAGTGGTGTTCTGAATGATCTTGGTGCATCCGGCATTGATTTTCGCATAATCAAAACTCCTACACATACAAGTATAAATGCAAACAGTGTCCCTATACTCGTCATTTCACCAACAACTCTTCCCGGAATAAATGCTGCAAAAATGCTTACAAAAACCAGGAAAAAGATATTTGATTTATAAGGTGTATGAAATTTGTGATGAATTTGCGAAAACATTTTTGGAATCAACCCGTCTTTACTCATTGAATAGAAAACACGACTTTGTCCCATAAGTAACACCAAAATCACTGAAGAATAACCCAGTAAAATAGCAAGTATAATCGATGTGTTAAGCCATGGATAAGCAGGTATAGGAGTGCCGTTCACAACTTCTCCCATATATTTAATAGCTGTTGCCACTGGCGCAAGACTTGATTCAGGATCTTTAGTGAATTCAGTATATTTAACAACTCCGGTCATTACATACGCAAAAGCGATATAGAGCACGGTGCAAACCAGCAAAGAGCCCAGAATACCTATAGGCATTGCCTTTTTTGGATTTTTTGTTTCCTGTGCCGCTGTACTGACTGCATCAAAACCAATGTAGGCAAAGAAAACGATTGCCGCAGCCCGCATAATACCGGAGATTCCGTATTCACCAAATTTTCCGGTGTTTTCAGGAATAAACGGAACATGATTTTCAGGTCTGATATATTGAAACCCAACACCTATAAATATAAGTATGATGGTTACTTTCAATACGACTATGATTGCATTTACAAATGAAGATTCTCTCATTCCCCGAATCAATACCATCGACATGACGAGAACTATAACAACAGCCGGAACATTCATAAATCCTCCATCAAAGGGAGTTACAAGAAATTGATGAGGAATCTCAAAACCTATAATTTTAGTCAGTTCTCCCAAATATCCTGACCAGCTTGATGCAACAGTAGCCGCTCCGACAGCGTATTCCAGAATTAAATCCCAACCGATAATCCATGCAACAAACTCACCCATTGTGGCGTAGGAGTATGTATAAGCGCTTCCGGCAACAGGAATCATGGACGCAAATTCGGCATAACATAATCCTGCAAAAGCACAACCCATGGCTGCGATTATAAATGAAATGATAATTGATGGTCCGGCATAATCAGCTGCTGCAATTCCGGTAATTGAAAATAACCCGGCACCGATAATTACACCGATTCCAAGTGCGACAAGTCCAAGCGGGCCAAGCGTTTTTTCAAGTGTTCCTTCACCGGTCTCACCGGCTTCATTAAGAAGTTGAGATAATGGTTTTCTGATAAATAAACTCATAAGTTGTGTGTTCTAAGATTTTAATGTGCAAAAACAAATGTACATAATTTTTTAAGTATGTTTTTAAAAATATCTGTTACTGATTTTGGTTTTAAATTAATTCAATGACTAAGTTATTTTAATTTAATCAAATACAGAAATGATTTTGATTATATCGAATACCCTCATAAACCGGGACTTTCAATAAAAAGTCATCATTTGATTTATGAAATTTTAAGGAAATTTTTGAATTTGGCAATTCTGCTTTTTGAGTATTTATAACTATCTTGCCCCAAATTTAAAAAGGATGAAGAAACTATGCCTTATGGCGCTGGCGCTGACATTATTTGCAGCTTGTAAAAACAGTAAAGTTGATGATTTAAAAGATGAAGAGACTCATGAAAAAGTAATTGACAATACCTTAGGTGATTCAGCAACAATGGCAGAAAATGGAGTCAGTCAGTCAGAATCAGAACAAGAGACGGCATTGCAACAAAATGAAGATGAGAGCTATACGCTTCGCTATAATTTAAAGAAAGGCGAAACTTATCCTTTTGAATTAAAAATCAATCAGGAGCAAAAAGTAAGTGCAATGGGGCAGAGTGCCAGCATTAAAACCAGTCGTACAGTTGTTTTTGATTATTTTGTAGAAGATATCAGTAACGGTCAGTTTATTTTGAGAGCCGATTTCAAAAAGTTTTCAGAAAGTTTTTCGTCACCCGAAGGAACAATTTCTTATGATACATCCGGAGCGAAACCATCTGATAAAGATGCTGCCGAAAACTGGTTGATTTATAAAGCGATTTCTGGACAGAGTTTTCAACTGACGATGAATAACAAAGGAAAGGTCATTTCAGTAAAAGGATTGGATAAAGTGATTTCAAATTCAATGGCCAAACTTAAAAATGATTTTGATGAGGAAACCAGAAACGGAATCAAACAAATGCTTGAATTTTCATTGAGCAATGAGGCCATTATTTCTCAGTTCGAAGAGTCATTAAATATCTTTCCCGACAAAGGCCTGAAAATAGGAGAGAAGTGGGAGGATTCACAAAATATTAATGAAGGCCCGATAAAAGGTCAGAGTAAAGTCAGCAGAACTTTTGAATCCATCAAAGACGGCAAAGCAACTATTAGTGTGAGCGGAACGCAGAATGTAAGCGGTTCTGATACTGACAGTCAGTCCGGAATAACAGCAAAAATGAAAAATAATGCTACGCTTATAGGAAGTGTTGACCTTGACCTTGAAACCGGATGGATTAAAAAAGCCAAAATCACAAAAACAGAAAATATAACAACAACCTACAGTCAGGGTGACCGAAGCGAAACAGAAACCGGAACCCAAACGATTGTAACAACAGTTAATTAAAATGTATTTTTTAAAGTTTTTATTTTACATAGTTGATGATTAATTGGTTATAAGATTCATGAACAGAATATTAAGCACAAAACAAAAAACTGCACAGGGCAGGAAGCCTGTTAAACAGAATTTTAGCAGTTCAGAAAATCCTGATCAGCCAAAATATAAAATTGAGGCAGATACGGTTGATTACGAAATTATCGAAGAGGAAAAAGATGAAAAATAAAAATCTGATATTCAGCATATTGTCAATTTCGTTTATGGCTTTATTTGCAATTGTTTATTGCTCTCCGGTTTTGTCAGGTGATTCAATCATACAACCGG
>CAYFWH010000007.1:0-40586 GCA_964346785.1 uncultured Weeksellaceae bacterium
ACTCTCATCTATTTTAAAGTTACGAACGTTTTACAACGTTCTCAAGGCACACACGCTTCGGCAGCTTTTCGAAGTGGTGGAAAATCGAAGACGAAAGTTTCGATTTTGACGACACGTAGCAAAAGCCAATTTCTATTTGCTAAATTATGTAAAAATCCAATAAAATTGGATTTCTTTCTCAAATATAATCCTATTTAAAGAGTTCTCAAAAATTCAAAAAACCTTATCCGAAATTTTATTTCATCATCCATTTTATTAAATTATTTGCATTCACTATTGACCAGGAATGTGGATGTTTTTGTCCATTTGCGCGGTACCCTTTATTTTCAGTTTTGATTAGTTCAATATTGTCACTTCCAAATTCAATCTTTAATTGGTTGGCTAATTTTTCAATATAAAAAGCATTCAAATCAGTATCATTGTTTCTTGCATATTCATACCACCAATTTAAATCGGGTTCAGTATAAAATCTGATTTTTGTATTTTTTAAATTCTTTAGGTTTTCGATATTTTGAGTTTCAAAGGTAAACGGTGAGTTCATTTCGTATTTATCGATTCCTTTAGCTGGATTTCCAAAATTATTATCAAACATTTCTTTAATCCATTGCGATTCTTGAACGGATGATTCGGAAAAATTGATTTTTATATTTTTCTCTGCCGTTTTGTATAACCCTAAAAGATCAACCGGAGAATCCACAACAAAAACTCCATTTGGTTGAATTTTATTTTTCTTCTCTATAAGATAGTCAGAGATTGTTAAAGCTATGTTTCCTCCGCTTGAAAAACCGCCAATAAATACATTTTTTTCAGACAAACTATTTTCCTTGATTATTTTTGTTAAATGCTCGGCTAATTCTTGTTTTTCATTGGGTCTGAGATACAAATGATGATTAAAATTCATAGCCAATACTGAAACGCCATTTCTGGCAGCGACTTCTGCAATTTTAAATTCATTTAATGTTTCCTCAGTATTGCAAGGGTAGCAAGGAAATAGAATCAGTAATCCGTTTTGATTTTCACTTTTCAGTAATTCGAATTTTGAGGATTTTATAATTTCCAAAGCAAATTCTTGCCCTTTACAGGAAATTATAATTAAAACTAAAACGATAAGAAATTTCCGCATTTTTTTGAGAGTGAAAATATCAAATATTAACTACCGAAGCCTTTGTTTAACACTGGATTAAAACTATGCACCACTTCGCTTCACTCGTTTAACCCTATATGTTAGCGACTGGGCTTACCATTTTTCGTCAATGTTTAAATGTTGTCGAATGATTTTTTTTAGTTCTTCAAATACTTTGTCATGTTTAATTCTTTCTGTTTCAAAAATACGATATAAATTCTGATGTCTGAACTCTTCTGTCAAAACGAGTGGATTACTCCCCACTGTCTGATTGATAGCATTTGAATACTCCAAAACAAGTTTTTTAAGAAGAGAACGCAGAACATAATGGATGTTCCCCTGCAAATCTTTCTCAATTTGGAAAGTCAATTTTTGAACCTCACTTGGTAAGAATGGGTTATTGGCAAATTCTCTTACTGTCTTGTAGAATTTCTCATGCTTTGCTGTGAAGAAGATTCGATATACTTCAAATTTGTTTTCAGTCAAACATTTTTGGTAGTATTTCTGCCTTGCTCTATTGTCTTTTTCAAAAACAATTTTGTCATAGTCGTCAAGATTACCTTTTATAAAAACATAATCGTAAATATCATTTTCTAAAAACTGTATCCAGCCTGAAATGTTGCTATTAAACTGAATAATCTTTTCTGATGACTGATCAAGTTCAATCAGTCCAAACTCTCTTAAAATTAGATCAACATTGTAGCTGAAAATATTTACATAGTCTAACCCATTGTCAATGGAGTTTTCATTTTCGTTTATGAAGGATAAAAAGTCACTAAAAATCTCTGTCTGTTTTTTAATTAACTCCGCCCGTTTAGGCTGTAGAATTGTTGCTTTTGCTCTCAAATAAGTCAATACTGTAATAACTGATGCAATAACATAGAAAATGATTGTTGCAATGTCTTTAATATATGTTAAATAAGTTTCCATAAATCTTAGCACTGTCGTCATAAAATTGCACATAACTATATAACACACGAAACTAACTCTTTTTCTAAAGACACCAAAATTTAATCTTAAAATCCAAAGAACTTTTACACAGCAAATTTCCCCGAACTCTCAATAATAGATTCTCTCAACATTTTCGGATTTTCAATTTGAAAACTCTGCGTGAATTCTCCGGTTGTAACAGTCAATCTCCCATAATTCAGCATTCTGCCGAGAAAGCTTTGCATCAGCTGCATTCCTTCATATTTTCTTAGAGAAAGATCAACTACTCTTTTGTTAAATATCCCATAAGAAACCGTCAGAATATTATCTCCGATATAAATTTCGGTTGATTTCAGATTTAGGATATTGATGATAGACTTTATCAAAAAGAAAATCGCAATTACACCAAGAGTCCAATGAATCAGATAAAGGAAAGTGCCCAATACGAGACAAGCCAATATTATCAGTACCGGTTTCATGTAAGAGATCCAGTGCAGATTGGCTTTATAGGTAATTTGCCGTTTATCATCGGGAAAACTCAGCAGGTCTTTCATACCTGCTAAATTAACCCAAAAATTTGTTTTATTAAATAAAGATGTCATGATAAATCAGAATTTAATTCTACTTCTTCAATATAAAATCCAATATCTGATAATCTTACCTGATTCTCAGTTATTAATTCTTCCCATTCATCCCATTTGAAATCGGTTTTAAAAACACTTTTCAAATAACTCCGACAAAGTTCAATTGCGCTTTTATTTGTCGTAGAAACGCCAACCAATGACTTAGAATCGTTGCTAAGCCATTGGTCACATATCCAGGTTAAAAATACTGTTTTCATATTATTGATTTTCATTGTTTTCTAAATAATTCAAAGCCTGTTTTGCCTTGCCGAGAGCTATTCTCAAAGTTTCATTTCTGTCATCTTTGGTAGCAATCAGCCAACCTTTCAGATAAGCCAACGAATTGGGTATTTGAGAGTAAATTTCAAAGCCTGTCAGGGAAAGCATTGAACCCAATTCTGCAACCAATTCTTCAAAAGCATACTTTTCATTTCCAAAGAATCCGGTCATATCTCTGTTCAGTCTTTTTTCATTACCTGTCCAGTGAGTTAATTCGTGAAATGTAGTGGCATAGAACTGTTCCGAACTTTCGAAATACTTTCTTAAAGGTAAAGTAACACTATCCGTAGTCATAGAATAATAGGCCTTATCTGTTCTTTTATAGTTTACATTAATTGAATGATTGTCTATAACTTCATCAAGAAAAGTTTCAATTTCATCAATGGGTGAGAATTCATCTTTAATCACATCAAAATCTTCCGGATTAACTCCTTCCACTTCATCAAGATTGAATACTCTGTAAGTTTTCAGATAGGTCTTTTTGAAGTAATCAGCTTTTTCCGTTTCTGTCAACTTCGTCCATTCCGGGTAAGCTATCTTTTTACCTGTCTCCTTGTGTTTGAAGTAGAAATTGAAATACTCAATCAAAGCACTTTTAGCACCTTTCTTCACTTTGTAACCTGCATCAGCAATTTGTTTAAAGGTGGCATAACGATTTGTAGAGTATTTTCTAATCATAGCAATCAACATCAAATAAAATTTATTGGTACGCTTGTATTTTGTACCGCTCAATGGGTTAAAAGGAATGATATCGGCATAAGCCTTATCCTTCAGGAAGTATTCCCAATCGTTGGGATTTGCAGTTTCAACAGCCGCAATAAGATTTTCAATGAATGAATCCTTTTTAGGTTCGGTAATGCAAAGGCTGTTTTCGTTTTGAGATTTCTTCGCATTAATTTCTGAATGTACAATCGTATTTTCCATAATTTAAAATTTTTAGATTCGTATAAAGCAACAGGCGTTTTTCGTGCTTTTTGAATCTAAAAATCAAGGGCTTTTAAAAAGCGAAGCGGTAAATGAAATTGCGGAAGGCTTCCCCCGGAATACCCAATTTCATTTTTTTTAAAGGCATCTGATTTTTAACACCTTTGCACAAGAAAAATGTCCGGGGTTTAGGCGAGTCTATAGGAATTATGGGAAAAGTAGGGTGAAGAAATTATTTCTAAGAGAATAAAAAAATATTCCTTTGTATAGGAATTGTAAGTTCAGATTAAGACATTTTAATTAACTGTAAATATCACCAACTAACCAATATTCTGATTAGTTCTTTGTTTTGATCTGAGTTAGAAATTGATAATCTTTTCCAATAAAGCAGAATCTGTAATTAAATTACATTACTGATAATTAATCACATAAGACTTATTTCAATCAAATTTTGAATAAAAGAATGATTCAATCTGAAAACGATATAAATCAAATTTTAGAGTTATAAATTTTAAATATTGCAGCATAATATTTCATATATGAAATATTATGCGTAAAGTTATATGTTTTCTTTGACATAACCAAGGTATTCTTAAATTAAGATTTTTTTTGTGTAGGGCAGGATTGTTTTTTAAACGATATTTGTAATTACATACATTTATTGTAGAAGATTATGGATGAATTGAAGAAAATAAAAATGGCTGTGCTCAGAGCTTTAATGAGCGATGAAATTCTTATGTATGGACTTGTCTTAAAAGGTGGGAATGCTCTGTCTTTGGCTTATGAAATAACAGACAGAGGATCAGTTGATATTGACTTTTCAATCGAAAAAGATTTTTCGAAAAAAGAATATATAAGAATAAATAATCAGTTAAATAGTTTATTTCGAAAAGAGTTGGAGAAAGCCGGTTACTTCCCATTTGATATAAAGTTCTTTGAAAAGCCTAAAACTGGAAAAATTAAAAACTGGAAGGGTTACCAAATTGAATTCAAACTTATTGATTTGGATTTCTATTTTAAAAACAAAGACGATATTGAAAAATTACGAAGAAATGCTCTTCCATTTTATGAAAATAATTCGACTAAATATACGATAGATATAAGTGCTTATGAATATATTGAAAAATCATCTTTAAAAGAAATTGATGGTATGTTGCTACGAGTCTATACTCCTGAGATGCTAATAATTGAAAAAATCAGAGCAATGTGCCAATCAATGAAGAAATATCAGAGCATTATTCCAACTGCAAATGAAAAGAAAAGAGCAAGAGATATATATGATATTTATAAGCTTTATAAGGCGTTTTCAAACGAAATCAATCCGGACAAAGAGCTGGTTAGAAATATCTTTGATGCAAAATCAGTTCCACTGGAATACCTATATGATTTCGAAGAATTAAGAGAATCCTATCGTTTAGACTGGGTGGGGGTATTGTTAACCATTCATCAGGATAAACCCAAAGAGGAATTTGATTATTATTTTAATTTTGTAAGTGATAAAATTAAAGAAATTATAATCCTTTTGGGTAATACAGATTCCATTCGTTAGAATAGTCTTTGTGAAGCATATTATAAGTCAGATAAAATTTAAATTTGAAATCTAATTCTTTGAATAATCTATATTTATTTTCTTTATATCCGGCTTTCTGAAGATAGAAGCCGATAGCCTGGTGATATGGATAGATAAAATTCATTGACCTATAATATTCATAGAGTTTAGAAACATCCAAAATATCTTTTGCATTTTCATATGCGTTAAGTACTTCCACTACGCCACCACTATAAAAAGGCCTTACTGTTATATCTATTAAAGTTCTTTCTAAATTAGTAACCTTATAAAATTCTCTAAAAGGCACAATCCCTATATTATTATAATTTCTACTTTGCAGATAAAGAACATTAAATTGTGGCAGCTCCGTTATATTGTTAGAAATTTTTGGTGATTTACTAAATGCACTGTCTATACGGGTTTGCGCTAAATTATTATTTGTGGGATAAAGAACAGGTTTTTCGTAATTGAGGTAAATGTTTTTAGGAATTTGTAAAGTTAGTCCGTTGATGAACAAAGCTGTAAAAAAGCTAAAATGAGTTTTTCTAAAAAAACGATGTGCAATATCAAATGAATCAACATTTGAGTTAGTAAACTTAAAAATTTCAAAACCTTTAAGTTTTATGTCTTCTAAATATTTTGCTTTGATCAGAAACGACAAAATCGTTTTTTTTGAAAAAGATTTTAAACCATAAATTCCATTAATGCTGTTTATAAGCTCATTCAACTCTAAGTCGCTTAAAACAGGATAAGGGTAGATTTCTCTAAACTCATTAATTTGAGTTTCGATTTGATCTTTTTTCTTTAGTATTTTATCAAATTTATTCATTTCATCTATTATATTTCATATATGAAATATAATAAGCAAAGTTATACATTATTTCTTTATTAAACAAGCACATGGTTTTCATAATTTTAAATAACCTGAAAATAAAATAAGAGGTTGTTTAAAATATGCTTTTCTTGAAGTTTTCACCTTTATTAAAAAATAAATAAAGATATTAAAAAAGCAAAGCCTCTCAATAATACAGATAATCGCTAACACTTTACACTAAACAACAGTATTTAAGAGTTGAAACTCTCATATTAACGAAATTACCATGAGATATAAGTAAAAGCATGAACTCACACAACATGTAGATATACAGTTATTTAGTCGTTTTGTAAAATATATTTATTAATATTTAAACTCTCATATCATTTATATGTACAATAAGAGAGATGTAATAACTAATTATTTTGACAACGTTATTTATTTTTGCTAAAGATGCTTTCATTGGTATTTTTGAAGTTTTTGACAACAAATTTTATTTATTAAGTTTGTGCGATTTCATTAAAATTTTCAAAAACAATGATTATGTGCTTTCATTAAACTCATCCATTTAGTATAATATTTTTTTTAAAAAATAATTAACAAAGAGAAAGGAATTGCAGTACATAAAAAAAATGACTACCATTATACTTAATAAGACAAAACAAATTGGTTCGTCAAATCTTATGCAAATTTTTGTCAGTTTGCTTTTGGTTTTTGTATTGTTGTTAAGCATATATCAGATTGGTTATCTTGGTAATGAATTTTTCTTACCAATGATTCCAATTGCATTATTTATACAAAACTTTCAGTTTTTTCACAAATCAGATGACAAGACACAGTTTAAGCTGTTAAGTGTTTGTGTACTGATTGGCAGTATCATATTTTTATTAAATTATATTGGTTTTACCATTATAAAGGATGCATATTTAAAGATATTGTTTGTCAGGCTTCTAACAATTACATTGATTTCATTATGTATTTTCCAGATTGTATATTCAACCGGATTTTTGTTTGTATTCGGACATCCCTCTATTTATTCTATATTTTTATTCTCATCCTTACTTTTAATTTATTTTCTTTGTGACAGTCATATTGATGATAAGAAATCAGAATATACTCAAATCAGTTTGCAGGTTTTCTCAATAATGATTTTTGCAGGAATGGCCGGTGTTGCTGTTGCAAGTTTATTTTCTGTCTTTAAAAGTATTCGAGAAAACAATCGTTTAAAGCGGGAAGAAGATATTAATATTGCTATTTTGGCAGAATCAAATGATATAGAAGAAAAACTTGAAACCTTTTTTTCAAATAGTAAAGAGTTTTTAAATCATACTTTTAAATTATCTGACCTGGCACAGTCTATAAATGTTCCGGAACATAAATTATCAAATTTCTTGAATCAGGAAGGCAGAGGAGGATTTTATCAGGTATTGGGAACTTACAGAGTTAAAATGGCAATTAAATTAATTGAAGAAAAAGGAAACCGATATACTTTAAACTCTATTAAAGATGAAGTAGGATTTTCTTCATATAATTCTTTTGTGCATCATTTTGAAAGAGTTACCGGTGTTTATCCTTCAGAATATAAACAAAGTTAATTTCTATTAATAAATGAAAATATTTGTTACGAGTGAGGTCATTGTTTTATGTATGCTTTTTAGCGGATCAATTACATCTTTACTCACATTTGCAATTGCTACTCAATTGGATAAAAGCATTAGTAACCGCACTTTTCTACAATTTCTTCCTTCCGTTTTCTTTATACATTTATTATATTTATTTATTATACATCTTTTTTGGCCGAATATTCCTGCACTTGATTATGCTGCACCTTTTTTCCTGTTATATGGACCGATTATTTGGCATGGGGCAAAAGTTTTAGAAAATCCAAATTATCGATTAAGAAACATTTGGGCTCATTTGATACCGTTTTTAGCTTTTATTCCAATTAATATTTTTTTGGCTGTATCTTTAGAAAGGACACCAAACTTTTATTATTTCATAACATTTCTTCTTATTAGCTCAATGGTCTTATTAATTTATACTATTGTTAGTATAGTAAAAGTTGTCCAAGTTCAGAAAATGCGACTGAATGCAAATAAGATAATCAAATCATTGTTTAATTTCCTGTTATTCAATGTTATTGGCTCAGTATGTATTATAATATCATTATCTATTTACAGATATATTTCTCCCGAGTCCATAATTCCGCTCCATTTAAACTACTTGATTTATTATGTAATTTTTGTTATTACCTTTGTTGTCTTTTGGTCAGTGATTGATTTTTGTCGAAACTATTGGCAGGGTACTCCCGAAGAGGCTTTCTGGACTTCTAATATTGTATTAAATAAAAAAGATATTAATCTTAAAGAATCAGATAAAAATATGATTCAAGTTTCAAAAACGAGTAGATTAAAAAAAGAGCCGCATAAAAGTGAGCTTCATAAAAAAATAGAAAACCTGCCTTCAGATATTTTTAAAAACCAATCTTTTAAACTCAAGGATTTATGCGAAATCCTTGAAGAGCCCAGATATGTTGTTACAAAAGTAATTAACGAAGAGATGAACACCAATTTCAACTCTTTAGTAAATTTAAGACGATTGGAAATAGCAAAAAAATTACTGACTGAAATCAATGAAAATGAACTGTCAATCTCTGAAATCCGCGAACTGTCAGGTTTTGCATCAGACGCTACCTTTTATAGAGTTTTCAGAGAAGAGTTTGGCATAACACCAAGAGAGTTTCAGAAATCCCGGTAGCTTTTATTATAAAATCAATTCAGCTACAATTTTCGACATTTATTTCTAAGCCAAAACATAGTGTTATCTGTTGATAGACAGTAAGTTGATGCATGTAACCATCTCAAAAATATTTCAATACATTTTCGTCGATCTTTATTGTATCTTATTGTTTCTGAACAGTATGAATAAATTTTTATTATTTGAAGCCATTTTTTAAAGTTATCGAAATAAGGTTAAAAAATCGATTGTTTTTAATTGCCTTACTCAGGTAATTTTTGATCGTATTATTCATTTCAGTATTCTTTTCTCCTCAATTAACCTTTGATTTCAATTTATCATTCTCTCAAATGAAATAAAATGAAGTTTATTCTCTTTGTCAAATGACATTCTGCACATATAAACTCTCATATTATAATATTTCGATCACTCTCAAAAAAAATAGACAACATTTTATAATATTGATTAACAGAATTATACAATAGTTATATATAAAACATCAAAACTTGAACTCTCACATTGTTTAACAAAACAACAAGAGCACTCAGAACTTTTTTATTTTTTATTTCATGCTCTTTATTTGCATCGAATATTTCATTTGGTTGAAAATGTTATTAATAATAACGCTTAATGTTATTATCAAGAAGAAAGAATGATGATAGGCAGAAATTTAAAGTTAAGTCCAAATAATTAAAACTATTGTCATTTGAAGAGGTGTAATTTGAGAAGAACAATAAAAATAAAAAAACTAACCAACCTAAAGTGGTATGCTTTACAATTCTTCCATCGTATTGAATGGTATAGCAAAGCAATCATTTTTATTGGTCTTCTCGCACCTCTTTCTTTAACTGCTCAAATTCATGTCAACAACAAAACATTTATTTTCATCAGTGATAATACAACTGTTGATCAAAACCCTTTTACCGAAAAGTCTAAAATTTATGTGAGCGAAGAGACCTTATTTACCGGACTGGAAACAAAGTTTGACGAAGCCGTGGTTATTACTGTCAACAAAATCAATAAGGATGAAGCAACAATAGCCAATAAACAAAAAAATAAAAATATTCTAATTTCTGTTTCTGAACAAAATGCTTCAAAAAATCAAGAAATAGCACGAAAAGAAAAACCAATAGAGAAAGTGAAAATTTCTCAGTCTCCTTATTCTGACAATCAAATGACAGGTTATTTTTTTGATGGCAAACAAACTGTTCAGGTTACCAGTTATCATTCAAAAATATTAAACGAAAATCAAAATATACAAATAACAGGTGGTTATAACCTTGTTGTAATTTTAAATAAAATTAATTATTTAGAAGACCAAAACTTTTTCAATACTTACAAAATAAGGCCTCCACCCGATTTAACTTAAACAACCTGCTGGAGAATGTGTGGCAAATTAACCTGAAATATTTATACATTTAAGCAAATGTGTATTGGTGTGAAAGTTAGTACTTCCTCAGGCATTTGCCCGCTTCTCCTTTTTACTGCCAAAAAATCTAATTTAAAAGCAAAGATTACGGCAGTTTTCAAAAAACTATAACACTTAAAAATACGATATGAATTTTTATTTCATTCGTTTTTAAACAACCAATAAACTTTATTTTTATGGATTTAAAATCTAAAATTTTTAATAATAAAATGCCCGGAAAGATATCCGGGATACGGCTGAGCATTGTCTTTGCATTGCTGTTCTTTGGACAGTTTGCGCTGGCACAATGCCCGATAGCCGACTTTACCGTTACTCCGGTAAATGGAATCTGTGTTCAGGACGGACAGATAGACATAGAGATACCGGGTGCATCGGGTTGTACCGGGGTGACCGCTACCCTCAACGAACCGGGTGGCCCTGTGTTACAGTCTATCAATATAGGCGGCTCAGGCACAGGTACTTTTGTGAACCTGTTACCCGGCAACTACGAGGTAAGGCTAAAACAGGGAGCTACTACAACACCTGCAAAAACTGCAACAGTAGCAACTTCCTACAAAGACTTTACAGTAAAAATAACAACTTATGATTTATCATGTAAAGCAGGTGACCAAAATTATAGTGATGATGGTGAAATAAAAGTAGAGATTACCAATGCTTCACAGGTAAGTGGTTTGTTTGAATATAAAATTCCGGCTTTGGGCTTGTCTTCAGGCCCTATCGCTGCTACTACCTATACATTTACCGGCCTGCCGGCTGGAATTCATGATGTTGTGGTGACCAATACAATTGGAACTACTTGTGTCGTTTCTAAGAATTATAATGGAAATGAAGTGAAGGACAAAGTAGGGAATACCATACCTAACCCTTTTCCTAAAAATTCATTTATAGAGTTTGTTTCAGTAGATGATTGTGATTCTTGGAATATTCAAGTTGTGAGAGATGCAAATGGGGGGTTCCAAGGCGGAGTGCGCCCGGGAGGATATGCAACAATAACTTATAATGGTAATACTTATAATGCTGTTTCGGGGAAAGCACCCGGATACACACCTCCATTAGGAGCAGGCTTTTATTTCAAAAATGTTCCGGAAAATACAGAAGTTACAATTGAGATATCTGATGGCTGTAATGCTACCATCTTTACTTATATAACTTCAAAAAAGCAAGAAAATTTGGAGTTTGGTATTTTACATAAAAGTAGTTACTATGGAGATATATGTTCAACATTAAATTATATTCATCTTCCAAGTCCAAGTTCGATATATGTTACAGGAACAAATGAAATTGTTCAAAACCACATCAATTATCACCCTGAACCTGGTGGAAATGGAATAACATGGAATTTATATATAGAAGAACCTACAGGTTCATCAAACTATATACTTCTTGAATCAAGAGATTCTGATACTGGACCGGAGACATTTCCTGATATTGACGATCCGGGAAATGCTCTCTATAGCTTAATTAATGGTAGAAACTACCGGATTGAACTTGTGGATAATAAATGTGGCTCACCAACCATAACAAAAGATTTTACTTTTAATGTAAATGAATCAGTCCATCCACTTAATAACACCAACTTTATACCAACAACATCTATGTTAGAAGGTACAGTTGGCTTTAGTTTAAGCAATGCACCTAATTTAAAGGGCACTTTAGACGGTGTAAAATGGACCATTGACAGAACGGATGGAATGACCAGTTATACTTACCCATCTGAAAGCACTTACACAATGGGAGCGCATTACGCAGGGCATACTATCAATTTTCCTTACGAACAAACCTTTTATTATGATTTTGATATAGTTAGTCAGAGATTTATAGATCTCCCTCCGGGAGAATATATTATTACTGCAGAAGATTTAACTTGTGGTGTAATTAGAACACAAACGGTTGTTTTAGACAACCCAATACAAAGATTTGCAGATTATTCTATTGAAGCAGCATGTAATTTTGATCCAAGCATTCATATAGAATATTCACAAACTGATGATTTTGCTTTATGGCTCAGAGGTAATGTCCTTTTATTTAATGATAATGGAAATTTTCCTCCTACTCAAGCAGACTATACCGGAAAACAATACAGTGTTGGAGCGGGCGGAAAGAAAGCTATCTCCGATAATATTGATAATGTAGCCTCGGGTGACTATTATTTGCGATTTGGCGCTTTTGGTGATACTTCGGCTTCATTTTATCATTCAGTTGTAGAGCCAAATGGCGGCAGAAATTCGCATTTAAATATTAGCGTTCCCGGCGCTTTTGGTGGATATGGGGCTGATGTATTACAAAGATATTTCTTTATACCTGTTCATGTAGATGCTGATCAGGGAATTAACTTTCATTTATCATCATTCTTTTGTGATAGCAACGATCCATACTCGGGCGCACTTGGTATATCAGTCACAGGTTATCCGGTTGATTTTATCACCTATGAGGTATGGGAAGATGGTTTAGATCCGGATGTTGATACACCTACCTATACCTACACAACATCAGATTTATCTGAGACTTCACATATATTCAATGGTTTAACTGAACAGAACTATACGGTGAGAGTAAGTCACAGCTGTGGATACATACAACAGGAAGTACTTGTTACAAATGAAGAACAGGATGACCCCGAAGTATTTGGTGGCGACACATACTGTGATGATGATACGGAACCTATGATTCTCAGTTTCAATTTGTCAGAAACACTCTATGACATCGAGTGGTATGATGAAGATAACAACCTGCTGGGCGAAGGAGCTTCTATCACAGTTACACCTATACAGACAACTACCTACCGTATAGATTATACTATGAAAGCAGAGACAGGTTGTGCCGATGCGGGTATTACAAACAGTTTTTATCATGAAGTAGAAGTTGTTAGCTGTTCAAATATTGTTATTGCAACAGCCGACATCAACCAGATTCCTCAGGGAGATACCGCTACCGGTAATGTGTTGGATAATGACTACGGAGATGGTTTAACTGTAACCGGTGCAACTTATCTTGATGCAAGCGGTAACGAAGTTCCACTTCCATTAGGAGTACCCACACAGATTTATGATTCAAACGGTGAACTTGCCGGAACGATGACCCTGAATGCAGACGGTACCTATACATTTGTGTCAGATCCTGCATACACAGGAGAAGTACCAATAACTTATGAGATAACAGATGCCGATGGAAACACAGATACAGCCGTATTGAGTATTGAGGTTGTTCCTGCTGTAAACCCAAGTTCTAACAATCCGCCGGTTGCACAGAACGACACTGCGTTTACACCTGAAGGAACACCTGTATCTTCAACTGTATTGGGTAACGATTCAGATCCTGACGGAGATAATCTAACAGTAACGGGAGCAACTTCAACAGATGACAATGGTAATCCAATTACTATTCCTGTTGACGGTACACCAACACCTGTTTACGGAACTGATGAAGACGGTAACCCTGTTTTAGCAGGTACTATAGAATTGAACGCTGACGGTACATATACCTTCACACCTGAACCAGGATTTACAGGAACGGTTAATCCTATTACCTATACAATCGATGACGGGAATGGCGGAACAGACACAGCTATCTTGTTTATAGAAGTATTACCGGAAGATGGCGAGAATTCGACCTTTGCAAACGATGATGCCAACACTGCTCCAAAAGGAGAGACAATGACCGGCAATGTATTGGATAACGACACCGATCCTGAAGGAAACGGACAGGAAGTAACAGACGCTGTTGTGACTCTTCCTGACGGAACTACAGTTCCGCTTACTATAGGTTTTGAAGAGGACATTCCGGGTATAGGCAAAATCACTTTGAATTCGGATGGTACTTATACCTTTATTCCTGATCCTGATTTTGTAGGAACCATTGTGGTTGGAATAACTGTTTGTGATAATGAACCTGCACCTGACACTGCTTGTGATACTTCAAATCTGTATCTGACTACTTTGGATACAATGAACTGTTACAAACCAGCCAACCTGATTGCAAACGGAGGTCTGCCTACAGAAATCGGTATCTCTGCACTTAGATTGGACAACACAGATGACTGGCCACAAGTCAGAGAAGGAGCATGGATTGCATTGGAAGCAAAAACCAAAGGTTTTGTACCTAACAGATTGAACAACGCTCAGATAGCTGCGATTCCTTCTAATAATTTAGTTTCAGGAATGATGGTTTACAACACCGATGAAGACTGTCTGCAAATCAATGTGGACGGAACTTCAACCGGTTGGAAGTGTTTCAATGTTCAATCTTGTGATTAATTAATTTTAAATTGTAAAAGAAATGAAAAAAATAATTATAACAACAATAGCAGTAACCTTAGGCCTGAGTACAACTCAGGCTCAGGTTGCCATCGGACAGGATGAAGTTACTTCTGCATCAGTAAGCCTAGAGTTCAAAGCAAATGAAGGCAGAGGTTTACTATTACCCTGGGTAGACAGTGAAACTGCTGTTGCCGGAGTAGTAAACGGAACCATGGTCTATGATGCAAGCGAAAACAAAGTGAAAGTTAAATATGCATCAGGCTGGACAGATTTGTCAGTTGAAAGTGCAGGTGGTAGTTTTACACTGCCCTCACAACCGGCATCTGAAAAATCAAGTGCCAAAGTAACCATTGGCGGAGACGGAACAGATACTACAGCCGGTATCCTTGTACTGGCAGACACCGATAAAGCAATGGTCTTACCAAAAGTTGAGGATACTGATGATGTCATCAATCCGGCACCGGGAATGATGGTGTATGTTGAGAATAAACAGGTACTTGCACTTTTCAATGGAAGTGACTGGACATTCTGGAAAGCTCGCGATTAATAATTAATAAACCATATATTAGGTTTAATTTAGGTCGGAAACCACTACCCGTTTGGGTGGTGGTTTCTTTTTTTGGTAGCACGGACAATGCGCAGTTTATTCTTTATGTTTTAAGATAGATGAGAAGCCTTTTCTCTTTTGATGAAAAAATTATGGGGTTAGTGTTTTTAGCTACCAGAGGGGCAACTAAAAAATGGGCGATACCAATTATAAACGGGATGTAATGCTAAACCAATTTAGCCTTATTTGAACAAAGACTTAGATTATAAATCCAAGCCTTTATTTTTCAACTTACACGCTTTTGGGGATGGCGTCTTAATTTAGTTTTATATTAATTTTATACTTCTCTGCAAAAAACTCATTTAAAATATTTTGGTCAGTCTCTTTAATTAAAAATTCCCTTTCGTTCTCTGTCAGTTCACAAACTCCAAAATTCTTAATATAATTTCCGTTCAAAGAATAATAGTCTGAAGTGTAGGGTTTACTTGTCATTTTAATATAATACCAAAAAATACTGGATTCCATTATCTTTTTTATGATTTTCATTTCCGTCTTCGAGCTACCAACTACAGCAAGTCCGTTGTAAAAATGTAAATCATCATCAGAGTTAATAATGAAATTTGGTGTCTTGTCCGAATACTTTGGAAAAAACATCTTATTTTTAATCTTTTCTAATGATTGCGTTCGACCAAAAGCAAACCAGTTTTCATAGTTTCCTTTTCCTTTATCTCTTTCTGCTAAAATTTTTCTTTTACATTGTAAATATTTATAAGCTTCCGGGTAATTTTCTTTTATTAACTCCTCATCCAGGAGTTTAGGTTTTTCTCGATGTTCATATGGGAAAATCACTTTTTCCTTGAGATCATTTAGACTGATTTTTCTACTTAATTTATTTGAGTTTACAATGTCCTTACAAATACCTTTCTCAATCTTATAAAGACTTCCGTTTTGAAAGTAGAAATAGTTCTCATCTTCGTCAACGGGTCTAAAAATATAAATATCATTCTTTAAGGTTGCTATACCGTGTCTCGTTTGATATAGTTCTCCAAATGGAATTCCTGTTGATTCAATTTTTGATATTGACTTATTGTCCTTTAGATTCCAACCTTTTTTAGAATCAAGGATATTGTATTTTATTCTCTCAAAAGTTAGTTTATTCGCTAACTTTTTTGATTCTACTTCTGTGTATGAAATGAATTGCTGTTCCTTGTTTTCAATAAAACAAATACAAGTATAGGTGTTCTTGGATTTAAAAACTTGTTCAGAACCAAAATCAATAATTGAGAAGGCAAGTTCTTTTCTTTGAAAATAATTTCGTAAAGCTCTTCCATTCAAACTCTTAAAAAATGAATTCATCGTGATAAATCCGAGTATGCCGTTTATAGCCAAATTTTCAATTGCAATTTGAAAGAATGGAATGTATAAGTCGGAGTTGCCTGATTGACAAACCTCCCAATTCTTTAATTTCTCTTTAGTTTCTTTGTTAAGATTCCTTGCACAAACATAGGGAGGATTTCCCAGTATAATAGAAAATCCGTTGAAGCCATCAATCGCGGTACCCCAATCGAAATCTAATGAATCACCCTGAAACAAGTTGAATTGAAATTCTTCTATATCTTCGCCTGATTGTAAAGCCAATAAGGAGAGAAGTAGTTTAGTTCGATTAACGGAATACTCTTGGATGTCTAAACCGAAGATATGGTTGCTGTATATTTCTGAGAAAGTTTTACCAGTTCTCTTTTTTAATTCAATTGATGCATTGAATAAAAACCCTCCACAGCCCATTGCGATGTCAGATATTTTAATTGAATCATCATTGATGTTAATTTTTTCGAAAGCTTCTGAAACAATAAAAGTCCTGATATTTTTTGGTGTGTAAATGGCACCGTTTATAATTCTATCTGCAGGTGAGATGACAAATTCAAAGAGTTCAATTAGTTCTTCGAATCCAAATGTTTTTGTATCTGAATAAATTGCTGAAATAAATTCTATAAGAGATGAATATTCTCTCTTATTTTTGTTGCTTATTGAGTATGATTTGAGAAGCTTATTCTTCTTTGGTTTAAGTTTATTTATTTTGAGAAATGCAGAAATAATAAGTCTGTCCACATCTTTTGGAGTTGTAGAATATTGACTTAAATATTTGAATGCGTTTTTCATTGATTTCCTTTTAAATATCCAATATAATCCGTGAGTTCTGTTGCCAAATCTGAATGTAGGATTTTTAAATCTTGTTCAATTGATATGTTTCTTGGGTCTTTTATTGCAGTTTGAAGTTTTTTCATACTCAATAATAACTGGTCAAGTTTCCAGATTATCTGATATCTCTTTAAGAACAATTTTAATTTAGAGTACATATATTCGGCTTCAACAGTCTTGGGTATTATGTTACCATTATCATCCCTTTCAAAATGAGCATTGTAATCTATGTCACAAGGTTCTATATAAGAACCTTCATCATCTGACTTTAAAATATTAACATATGAACAACAATAAACTAAGTTTGAATAATCTGTTTTGAGTTCAGGATACTTCTTCCACGGTTTAAAATGATCAATATGAAAAGTATTGGAACCACCAAACCAAAAATCAGAGCAATCTGTATAACCACATCTGTGATTAAAGTCTTCAGAGATATACGGTTTATATCTTCTATAGTTTGAAAATACTTTTGTACAATTGCGTGAGGGTGATATTTCTCTAAATTTAATTGCCATTATCTACTTTCCTTAAAAGTGTATCGACCTTTTTTAACAGTTCGCTTAACCTATCATCGTTGGATAGTTTCTTATATTCAATTGGAATAGAATTTTTTCTGTCAACTACATTTTCCAAAAAACTATCTAATTCAATTATTCTATTTTCGTCAGTAATACTGGCTTTACCTGACTCTCGAAGTTTTATTAATTCCAAAAGTTCAGACTCTTTATTTTTAATTTTAGTTTGATAATGTTCAATTTGGTTTATTATCCTATCCGGAAACTTAGCTTTTGCTTTACTCTCCTCCTTATTGTTATGAAGTATGTTCTTTATATAAACCTTATTGACATCTTCGCTTTCACCTACAGCATAATCATCAAAAGCAGTAAGTATAAAGCAAGGGAAACTTTGCCTATATTTTAAAAACTCTTCAACCAATTCGACGCCATTATATGGTACATTGTAGTCGATATCAGTTTTCATTTCATTTAGTCTATAATCGCTTATAATAGCGTTGGGGTTTATTTTAAAAATCTCTTCGACCATTTCCGAAAGATTTTCTAATGGAAACATTGTAATGACTTCAATACTATCTTTAGTCGATGATATATCTATATAATTCTTGAAGTCATCAAAAGTGTCCTTTTCCTCATCTATAAGTAATATTCTATATTTTGCCATTATCGTTTATATTTAATTGGGAAAATCATTCTAACTCCAAATCCAATTTCAGGAAATAAAAGCTTGACTGTTCCATCATTTTCAGATACTATGGAATTAACAAGCCACATTCCTAACCCTGTTCCTTCTTCTTCTCCTGTATAAGGGTTCCTTCTCGTTGTAAATAGTGGTTCAAAAATTTTATTAGGACTCAAAATATCTTTTGATAAGCCTGGCCCATTATCGTAATAGTCAATAATGATTTCTTTGGTATTGCTTGTGGCTTTTATCTTTATTACTCTTGCTCTATTAACCCTTGAAATCGTAAAAGCATCAATAGAATTAACCAAAAGGTTATTGAATATGCTATCAAAATCTATTTCATAAATTCTTAAATCTAAGTTCTCAATATCAGATACGTCAAAAGTAATTCCTCTATTTTCTAAAACCGTATTCCAATCTACAGAAAAATCTGAAAAATAACTTTTCAAAAAAAGTTGTTTTCTTTTTCTTTTATCTTTTCGTGTAGCACCTAAAGAAAAGTTTAGCCAGTTTTGTAGTTTTAAATCTTGTTTTTTAATTTTTTCAAGCTGATAGAATGGGTTTTTTCTATCTTCAATTCCATTATACTCAGTTTCTGTTATTTTGGATAATAATAGTCCCTTTAATTGGTCGGCTCTAGAATTCAAAACATCATTCAATTTGCTTAAATCGTGGCTAAAAGAAGCTAATACTATACCGCTACTTGCAAGACCTCTTAGAACTTTTTGTTCTTCTTTTAATTTCTCGATTACTTCTTCTTGACTTTCAATTTTACTTGCTAGTATTTCTTTTTCTCTGTCTGAATCTGTGCCCGTTTGGTTACTACCTGTATTTTGTTCTTTATTTCCAGAAGTAGATTCTTTTTCTTTCTTCTTTGCTCGACTAGACTCAATAATTCGCTTAGCGAGTTCTTCTGCCGCCTTCAAATCTCTTTCCGGTCCAAATCTGAAATCATCAAAGTCACTCATTTCTCGAGCAATGTAAGACCGATCTTCTTCGAATACATTTATAATTGATGCTAAAAGTTGTTTGAAAATCTGGAATGTCTTATTGTCTTGTAAACCTTCTCTACTAGACTTGTCTTCGAAATTAACATTAGTTAATCGTGAAATCTTAACAGCACCGGCAACGTTTTCCGGTTCAACTCTATAACCTCCTTCCTTTTTGGCAACACCAGCAGGGCTAGTAGACTTTCTGCTACCCAAACCTAACCAATCAAATGCCGCATCTTTTACTTCTCCATATGGACGAACCCTAAAGTTGTCTCTGAAAAGCTTAATTCCACCAAATTTATTCAACCAGTCTTTCCTGTCATTGGACATAAATTTCCGATAAAAGAATCTATCAGCATTGAGTGTATCATATGTCCTCTTCAAAAAGTAAAATGAAAATTCAAATACACCAATATTTGAGAAAATATCATCATCATCTATATCTTTAAATCCTTTTAACAGTTGAGAGAATGTTAACGAAGTTTCCCAAAAACCTTGTTTAAAAATTTCTTTGGTGTATGGAAATTCCCTTAAGGCTTCTCTTTCGAAGAATTCATTTGGAATTAATTCAATATCATACTCTCTACGTTCAATTTTTATTTTTACATTTTGATTTTCATCAGCTATAGCTGTCAATTTAAAATCAAAATCATCACATATAGAACTAAAAACCTCACCATACTTATTTGGCTCTAAGGAACTAAACAAATAAATTTCAAAACCACCAGTTTCTTTCGGAGGAACTAATACTTCCAAGTCTGAATATACTTGTTGTACATAATAATCCTCCCAATTATCTCTTAAATCTGATATTTTTAAAATTGTTCCAAACTCAAAATTGATTTCAGAACTAATTTTAGTAAAATCAAAAGTTGGTATCTCTTTAATTATCTCACTTTTTATTGTAGAGTTTAAAAGCCCAAATAGTTCAGCTCCTACGGAATCAATTGTTTTGAACTCACCTTCAAAATCTTCCCAATCAACTTTCCATTTATACCCTTTATAATTCGTTTTATTACCGTTAATGTCTGTGTCCTGATTATGATACTTAGGATTAAAAATGGTAGTCATTTCACATTTTGTTCCTAGTTTATCTAATGCAAATCTGCCTATACCTTTTGCTCCTGCTTTTACTCTTTTAGCTTTTGTAAAAACATTATTTGATTTGTTATCCGTGCCAATTGTCATCCAATGTTCACGAATTACATTCTGTGTCATTCCTTCACCTGCATCTATTATATAAAGGACTGATAATTTTGAAAGAGTCTTTTTAAAAGTTAGTAATTTATTTTCGTCAATATTTGAATTAAGAATATAGTTTTCTTCTTCAAATTTATAGATGATATCAAGTAATCCCTTATCAATTCCTTTTTTGAGTAATGTTTCAAAATGATCTTCTGATATTTCACTCAGAAAAGTCGAATATTTATTATCAAAGAATACTATAGCGACACTACTGTCAGCATCATATGCATTTTTAACCAATTCAATTATTGCTCCTTTTGATGTTGCAATATTTTCCCTTCCAATTAACCTTGCAGTTCTTGCTGAAACCTTAAACGGAATTTTAGTAGATGTATTTTTAATCGTTCCTCCCATAATTACTCGTTTAATAAATTTCTAGGCGAACATATACTAATTCAGCAACTTTCGGTAGTTCAGCTAAGGGGTGTTGCACATAATTTGAATCCAAAAGAGTTACAGTAACTTCATTACTACCAAGTTGTTTACTGCTCGTATTGCTCTCAACCAGTACTACATTAATTCTATTTATAGCTTTTTGGTTCATTTAAATTGTGTTCGGTGTAAAGTTATTGATAATATATGAAATTATTCTTTTTTCTGGTTGATGTTTTAAGGTAAAAGCGAATTTGTTAAGCTCGCTATAAATGAAAAGTCTATGATATATATTCCCTAATTTTCAACTATTTCACCCCTCCCCCCACAAACCCATTAAACTCAAAAATCTCCTTTGCTTCCGCATCCAAATTATTACGAAGAACCAATTGCAGCGTAACAAAAATATCATTGATTTTATCATAGGAATCAACTCGTTCAATGCGGCCTTTGTAATCTCTGTCTATTTCGCTGTAAATGATGTAAGGAAGAATCGTGTCTGTTGGATGGACATAATACCGGGTTAATGCTTCCGGAGAATTGATTTCAAAACGCAGATAATGTTTTCCAAACAAAACTGTGTCTTTGATGATTCTTTTGTGTTCGTAATTGGGCAGATTTTTTCCGGTAAAAATTGCTCCGGTTTCTTTGTCAAAAACAGGGATAGAGTTTTTCAGTTTTTTAAAGTTAGAGCTATAAGCTTCCGGGAATGTTCCAAGGTCATAACATGAAGAATCAATGATTAAGTATGCAGAATGATTGTACTGTGGAAAATCCAAATCGGGAATTAGTTCAATGATGGTATCATTCCTGAAATTCATCCGGGAAATATGATAACTCTGCACTTCGTCCAATCCTTTGGAAGCATTGAAATAAACATTTGAGTAAATATCAATAGCACCTTCCTTTGCCTTAATTGTTTTTCTGCAAGAAGAAAAACAGATTGCTATCAATAGAAAATAAAGAATTCTGAAACTCATAAAAAAGAAAATTAGAATGTAAAAAGAGCCATACCCACCGTAGCAGGTATGGCTCCAAACGAAACTACATAGAACGAGAAGCTTTTTGCTGTTTGACCTGAGCTTTAGATTCAGATTGTTCCTGTTCCAAACCCTGAGTTGGCTTATTGGTGTTCAGTCGATTCATATAACTGTCATACAGATTGATAGTTTTGTACTGTGGATTCAGCACCGCTTTTCCGTGAACGGTTTTGCCTTCGTTTTCGAATTTCACTTTGACAATATTTCCTTTCTCCAAAGCTTTAATCGTATTGTCTTTGTATTCATCCTTTTCAAACATCAAAGGAGAATTCTCTACAATTTTCCGGGTGTCCACACCATACTTTTCATTGTAAACTTCAATTTTAAAATTCCCGTAATCGGTCTTTTCTTCATTGAGCTTCAGTTTCACAAAAGCAGGAGACAATTCACCGGTTTCCTTGTCTGCAAGTCCGGTTTTTACCGCCCTGCCTTCCATCAAATTCAATGCTTCCTTTGCGGTGATACTTGATTGCTGATTCACTGCAAATCTGTGGGTTAACTCTTCACCATTGTTTTTGGTTAGTTTGCCATCAAAAGAGTTTAAGAATACTCCGCCTTTATCACTTCGGTTGAAGTTCAACTGATAATCCATTTTGTTACCAAAATTTGCTTTATCAGAAGTGAATTCCAATGTAAAACTCTTTTCATTGGAATTGATTTTGTCTGCAAGTGCCTGTTTCTGTAATTCAGACATTGCAAAACCAATGTAAAGCATCTGTTTAGCCAGATAAACCATTTGCTTATTGGCCTGTTCCCTTTCATGTTCGGGTGTCATTTGTTGTTCTTTTTTCTTTGCCATTTTATTATTGTTTTTAAGATTATTTTCAACGGATTCCGTTTTGACAGATTTAATTTCATAATGTGAAATCATTTCGTCCATAAAACCTGTTTTTTGAAAGTCTTCAAGCAGACTTTTCAACTTATCATCAGACTTATCATATAGTTCTGAAACCAGCTCCGGTTTACGGTTTAGAAATGTTTTAGCTTCTTTGGTAGGCATTTGAAATATGCCAAATTTTATATCCTGTTTATTTTTGGTTTTAATATTTGCTTCTTTCACTTCATTAAGGGAAGTACGGCTGTATTTAAGCAATTTCTGATTGAATCCCGGATTCTGCACTCTGAAATTATAGGTTTTTGTTTCAGAATCATAGCCTTGAAACTTCAATGAAAAACTTCCACCCAAACCACTGGGTGCGGTATAAAGTTTATTCTTGTCGAAATTGATTTTCTTAGTTGAGTCTGTTTTTCCCATTCTTCTTTCGTCTTCTTCTTTTCTTAGTTTTGACATTTTATCGATATATCCACTTTCAAAAGCATCCATCAGGGCTTGTGAAAATCCATTGGGTTCTTCGGTCATCATCTGCTTCTTCCTTTTCTTTTTTCCTGTTCCTCTTCTTTTTCAATTTCCCGTTCACTGTTAGCATCCTGGTACAAATCAGGATCATTTACATCAAGTTCAACTTTGCTTTTTCCTTGTTTTGATGAAGTGTTCTGACTTGGGAAAGCAGCAGAAACCGTATCGATTTCATTAGAAACAACATTGAGGTTTTGTTTAATTTCTTTAGCAATTTCAGGGAATTTGGAAATTTTCTGTAACAAATACTCTCTGACTTTAAGAAGCTCTTCCTTGTAATGTTTAGCAATTACCGGATCGTTTTTTTCCAGAATGTTTTCGGTTATTTTAAGCGAATCTCTCAGCAAATCGTACTGCTTCAAAGCTTCTTTACTGTCGTCATAAATAAATACAGCCACAGATTCATCCCGGGTCAATTTATCATCCTTACTGCTGTAGGATTCTGATTGGGTCGGGACAAAATGAATTTCCTTATCATCTTTCAGAATCTTATCAATACTTTCATCGCGTTGATAGAACTTTACTTCCAATTCGGTTCCGTTATCGGTCAACCGGAATGTTGCCCTACTGGTTTTGTTTTCGGCTATAATCATTTGTCCCTTCAAAAAATTCTCAATATCCTGTTTGGATAATTTCTTATGAAAGGAATTATCCTCTTTCATAATTCCAAAGTCTTTCAGTGCTTTTTTAGGTAATTTATTTTCTTCCATAATCGATGGTTGTTAAATGGTTAGACATAATATTGTTGTAATTGATTAATTGATTCAAAAAGCTAATTGGATTGATAAATCGACCATATTCTTTAACTGCAAAATGCAAATGTGGTCCTGTGGAACTTCCGGTATTGCCGCTAATTCCTATAATATCCCCGGATTTAATCCTGTCTCCGGGTTTGCAAAGGATTTGTGATAAATGGAGATAAGCCGTTTCAAAACGGTCGGAATGTTGGATTTTGACATAGTTTCCACCGCCCGAAGCATCCCATCCGCTTTGCACCACTACCCCACTCAAAACCGAGAAAACTTCTTCATAATCGGCTCTTAAATCCACACCGTTATGAGATTTTCGTTTTCCGCTAATCGGGTGGATTCTACTGCCATAAGAAGAAGTAATTACAAGCTTTCTGTTCAAGGGCATTGTAAGCGGAAATTCAGAATCATCAATTAGTTCAAACCTTTTTAAAGATTTTGACTTGTTTGGTTTTCTGTAGTCTCCATCGTCTTTGATTACAAGCTGTCGATGAATATCTTTCAACAGAATGTTATTCTCGACAGCTGTCTTTTGCTTAAAGTAATCAACGAGGGCTTTTAAGGAGTCATTCTGCTCCTTTAAAGCTTTCTTTTCCGACTTTTTAAACAGAAAATCAAGCGGTCTTTTTCTTTCTTTTTCATCGTTTTCAATTCGGATGGTATCCGTCTGAATTTCTTCTTTTTCAGGTTGGGTAAAGGTGAGTGTATTGAACTGTGCTTTTGAAACAACACAACTAAGAATCAATAATATTGTAATTAAATTTCTCATGCTTCTTCTTTTACGAATTGATTGACGATTAAATCGACTTCTTTGTTAATTCTCCTGAAATTGGTCATCAGGATTTCTTCTTTTTTATTATTGCCGTTGGAATCCAAAAAGGAATAACAATGCGGAATCTGAACATAAGAAGCTTCTTCAACCTTGATTTCTTTCATGTTCAAGTCTATTTTTCCATTAATGGCCGAACTCTTGTATTCGCCATCTTGGGTTACTTTATCCTGTGCGATTAAACCTACCATTTCACCGGTTTTAAGAGCTGCGATTTTCCCCGCGGGAATCATGGCTTCCATTCGTTCATTGATGCTGGTGGTCGTACCCTGTTGAGAAATAGATTGGGAATAGGATTTCTGTTTAATTTTTCCAAACATTCTTTCCAACCAGTCCAGGGTGTTTTTATCTCTTGCGGACCCGGAAATTACATTTCCGATAATAGAAACAATTGTATCAGCCACATCTTTTTTATAGAATTGTCTCAACTGTGGTAATTCCTGCAAGCCTAAAACCACAGCGACTTTGTTACTCCTTGCAGTCGCTACGATATTATCAATCTTATGGATATATATGGTCGGAAACTCATCGGCTATGATTCCACCCGGAAGATTGTTTTTTGAGTTAATCAGCTTCAGGGTTCGATTCAGAACAGCTGAATAAAGTGCTGAATTAATATCCTGCGTTGAAGGATCGGAAGCTAAAATCATTATTGTTGGCTCACTTCTATCAGTAATTTTTAAATTAAGGTCATCGCCTGAAAACACCCAGAAACTCTCTTTGGTCGCCAATCTTGAAATAAAGATTTTAAGCGTTCCGATTTGACCTTCCAATTGGTCAAAAGCTTTGTTGTCATAAGCCGTTTTAAAAGGTGATAAGAGTGATGATAATTCTTCATGGGTATAAAGCGTGTCAAAAATCTCTTTATAACTCTTATTGATAAAGGAAAGGATATGGGGTAAATCTGAAAATTTACCGTTTTCATAAGTTGCAAAAAAGTAAATACAGGAAGAAAGAAAGTTTACTGCCGATTGGGTAAAAAACTGTTCAGAGCCGCCACCAGAACCACCACCTTTTTGTAAGGATGAAACCATGGATTCTGCCATTTCCTGCGCATCGGCTAAGGTTTTGATATAATCTCTTTTAAACGGATTAATCCTTTTGGATTGTTCGACATTATCGAGATTGATAACTGCAAAATTGTAATCATAGTCTGAATCATTCTTTTTTTTAATCAGATAATGGAAGTAAGCAATTTGTGCCAGGTCAGGGAACTTAAAATCATAAATACAAAGGCAAAATCCCTTTTGCATCATTTGACGAATAGCAGGATTGATAATCCCAAAAGACTTTCCTGATCCGGGCGTTCCGATGACCATTGTTCCCCGAAATGGATTCAAATTAATCCAACCTCGGTTCATTCTTTGTTTGAATTTGAACAGGTAGGGAATATTAATGGAAGATTCGGTTTTTACGAGTTCAGTATTTTGGGCAAAGCTTTCTTCTTCGGTGTTCCAACGGTCTTTCCCGATTTTGTTTTTCATTAATTTTGAAATGCTGTCTGCACCCACTTGTGTTAATAGTGCGCCCAGAAAAGAAAGAAAAACATACAGCAGTTGATAGCCACTAAAAAAAGGAACGATTTTGGGTAAATTCGGATTCTGTGCTTCACCCACAAAAAACAGTGAGAGTATCATCAGAAACAAACCAATCACAATCGGCAAAACGATGGATTTGATAACATTCAAATCTTTGTTCTTTTTGGCTTTTGTGCCGATGGCAACCAAACCGATTAATACCAAAGTGGTTATTTTGGCATGAACAGGCGGAAAATAAATTCCGGTCTTTGTAAGTGAAGTAAGAAGCGGAGACAAAAATGCAATCTCCGCATTCATATAAAACAAGGTCAGACAATCCAACACAACGGTCAGATAAACCAATCGCTGAAAAAGGTTATAAATGTTGATTTGATGCTGTTGTTCTTGCATGACTGATTGGCTTATGGATTAAAAAGTATCTGCTTTCAAAATGTCAGAGAATTTGACATTCATTTCAATGGTTCTTCCTGAAATTTGTTTTTCAGCTATACGGATGTTTAGAACTTTACTGTTTGGAAAAGTGAATTTTTTGAACACATAGATATTTCGGTAAGTTCTTCTGAAACCACTTTGTTTGTAATACTGAAAAACAGGATTTAGTTGAATGCTTTGATTATTGGTTGCTTTATAAACCCGTTTATCTTCTACTGAGAACAGGGTTTTATCAATGTCATAATTCAGATTTGATTTGTTGATTAAGGTTAAATCCAGAAAAACATAATCATCGCGTACATAAACATTGTTAAGTTGCATGGTCATTTTCAGATTGGTTTCTTTTCTGATAGGTCTTTTGGATTTCTTGTTTAAAAGAATGTTTGAAAACCTTTTTAATTCAGTGGTTGAAAGACTTGTAACCGTATGGTCCAACGGCTGCATATTTTCAGGTTGAATTTGCAGGTTGGTAACGGTTTGTACTGAACGCTCTCCGCTAAAAATCACTCTGTACTGACTTATAAAAGATTGAGCAACTACCGTAACAATTCCAAGTTCATTTGGAATCATAATGCTTCCGTTTTCTTCATCAGTACGGTCTGCAATCTTAATTCTTGCAATATTTTCAGCAGGTAAATCTCCGATTAGCATATCAGAAGATAAATCCACAAACTGAACAGGTTCGGGTGAAATAATATGCAGACTGACATTTTCTGACAATAGAATAACAGGTAAGTCGGTTTTTGAAACGGTCGGTTTCTCAGTTTGAGCTTTTAAATTGAATTGTATAAAAGCCAAAAACATAAACAGTGTAAATTTAATAGGATTCATTTTTTAAATCTTTTTCGTTGATTAATAATATGTAAGAGTTGTATTTAAGTTTGGCCTTGTTCTTTCTGATAAGCGCCGCAAGGCTGTTGGAAGTGGATGTAAACAAACTTTTCAAAAGGCTTGTTGAAAATGATTCGTCAGCAAAATCCACTGATTGCCCCTGTACAGAAGTAGTTCCCATTTCTTTGAGCATTTCTCTGAAATTGCTGTGTGGTACATAAAGCCCTTTCAAGCCGTCAATGTCAAAAAGTGTAAGGTTTACAGGCAGTATTTCATCTTTGTAATAAACCGATAAAACACTTAAGTTTACTCTTTGGTCTGTAAAACCCGTTATCTGTGCGTACAGAAAAGAGCCTGTTGGAATTCTGTGTTTTCCAATCTGTACATCTTCGAGCAGTCTCAATCTGATTCTGCTACCGAGATAGCCCTTGATGTTTTCATCGATAATGGCTTTGATTGTGTTTTGTGAATACTGATTGCTGATTGTATTGAATTGAGAGTTGAGATTTCCTTTTTCAACTCTGAGTGTTGAATTCATAAAGTCTTCCCATTTTTGTTGGTTTGCTTTCAGTTTCTCCTGAATCTTCATTTCCTTTTGTCTTTCCGGGTCTTTGGCAGCTTCGAGTGAATCAAGAAAAAACATTTGCTGTTTCAGAATTTCCAATTGATCTACAGGCTCATCATTTTCAGGCTCGTCATAATCGTAAGCGTTTGAATTATTTTGATTTCTGTTTCCGTAAAGCAAGTCCATCATATCCTTTTGTCTTTGAAAATCATCATCAGTTTCTCTTTCAGGTTGATAGTAATTTGATATAGACTGGTTCCTGACTTCATCGGCTCTTTCATTCAATTTTCTGATAGCTGTCAGAGAATCAATGATTCGTTTTTGTTCGAGTGTATAGGAATCTGAATAATAGTATGTCGAATCTATTTCATCTTCCAAACCATCCAAAATAGTTCTTGAATCCGGGTTTTTAAATAGACGGTCATAGGCTTCGTTCTTCTTTAGAATTTCAGCATCTACTTCACCAAGCGAAGTGGATAATTCCTTTTGAGGTTCTTGATTGGTTTTCGCCTTATTTTCAGTAAAACTGCTCAACTGAAAAACAATAAAAAGCAGAAATGGCAGTGCTATCAAAGGAATGACATACTTGGGCTGTTTTAAATTTAATTTCTTAAAGCTGTTCATTTTTTAAGTTTTTGATATTTGTTGTACAGAAACTCTATTCTCAAACTGTCCTGTGCTGTGAGTTCTCCTTTTTCTCTTTTGGCTTTATAGATTTCAAGCTCATCCACAATCCGCTGCATTTCAAATTGATTATCACCGTTACCCTGTCCGGGCATCTTTTGATTTTCAGAAAACAGAAATGGAATTTTATCCTTTTTAGGTTTAGACCTAAAAAAATTGATACTGACCATCGAAAAGACAAATGAAAGGATGAGAACACCCATTGCATATTTGAAAAATGCTTTTGGGTCTTTATTTAGAAATAGTTTCATTCTGATTAGAAACCGGGTTAATTTATCTTCCATATTTGATTTGTTTTGTGAGTTCAGTATTGTCGATGATTCTCCAGTTTTTCAGAAGAACGCCATGTGAATTATTCTCTGTTCGCTGTATATCCTCAAAATTCCCTTCGGTAGTAAGATTTCTTATATGAAGTGAATTTCTTCTGTTGATGAGCTGTTTTCCGTAATAAACAAAGCTTTGTGTCGGAATGTCAATGGTGATGGAATCAGTTTTGATGGACATCATTGAGCTTGAAGAAATTAGTTGATTATAAAAACCTTTCTCTTTCAGGTTTTCATATTCTTTCTTGCCACTGTCATCAATGAGGTACAGTGCTTTTTCAATATTGTTTTTGATATGGTCGTCATCGGGCGGAATCGTAAAAAACAGATTGTGGAACAAATCGATTTGAGATTTATACTCTACCGGTCGGTTCATCAAAAGGTCTGTCTGTTTGGCTAAAATTGGAATACCATTGTCAAGAATATAAATATTCTTTCTTGACGACTGGATCAGGCTATAAGAAAATATCAGTCCTGAAATCACAGTAATTACTGCAAACAAAATACTTGCAATCGAGACGATTTTGTTGATTTTAATTCTTTGTCGAATATCTTTTACAATCATAAATTCAAATTTTAAGCTACAGCAATAGCTGCTGTTTTAACTGCATTTCTTACCACTCCTTTTGCTTTTGTAAACACACCTGAACCACCTGCCGTAACAATCTGGTCTGCAATGGTGGGAACCATCAGCACACCGATTCCGGTAACGATATAGGCTACAACAGGAAAGAGTGTCGAGTAAATCATTCCCTGATTGGAAACATAGGCAAGTACAAGTTGCAAGTTGGCTTCCCCGGTACTGAGCATTTCATCATAGCGGTCGATTTCCATTCTATAACCTGCTACGATGAGTTGCTGACCGATATTGATAATCACATAAGCGATGAATGTGTATAAATTGATGTTGATGAATTTTGATAACCAGTTTCCAAAAGCAGCTTCAAATCCGGGAATCAAAGACAGCCCTACGGCAATCGGCCCAAGAACAATCAGAATATAAGACCAGATTTTTTGAATAAAGAAAATCAGATAGGTGCAAACTCTGAGTATGGTAATTCCGATGGCTTCAATGACACTGGCGATTATGCTTTGAATCTCAAATTTCATCCTGATTTTAAATTCATATATCGGAGCCAACAGTTTTTCGATTGAATCTTCAAAAAAACCTTTATCAGAACCTTGTTCCAGAGCTTCAATTTCTCTGTTCTTTGCTTCATTGATAGATTGTTCGGCAATCAAAAAATCCATCAACTCAACCTGCTTGGCAAATCTTGCAATTCTGACATCGTTTACATCTTCTTCAATGTCTTTGAAAATAGCTTCTGAAGGAGCTGAGATTTTCTCAAGCGGAACTTGAATCAGTTTTACAAATGACGGCCAATGAAGCAGAATTAGCCCGATAATAATTGGTCTGATCATCGGTGTTATATCCCAATTCCTTTCCCCTGCTTGCATTTGCCAACCTATAAAAGCCAGATATATCATCGCACCTATCCCACCGATAGCACGACCCAAAAGGCTTGCTGAATAAGTCGTACTTTCTACTTCGGTATCTAATTTTGTAAAAGCTTCCATAAACCACTTTTCAAAAGCACCGTCACCTTTTAGGAATTTCAGAAGACTACCAGCAGTATCAATTGGCATACCTCCTGCCCAGGCTAATACCGGAAGCAGAACCACGGCCAGTAGTATTATGATTTTGTATTTATTCTTTTTCATACTTAAAATTTATGTTTGTATTCGAGCATTACGGCTTCTACTATATCCTTGTCATCGCTTGGATTTTGTTGTTCATTAAATAATGACTGATAAATATTTTCGTTATTTCGGATAGCAGGTAAATCAATTTTTTTATTCAGCGAACGCATTCTGTCTAAGAATTTCCGCCAGCCAATCAGTGTATCATGATACATCAGAATTCTTTTTCCTCTTGGCATGGCCATATTTCTGGATTGATAATAAGAATCCTTCAGACTGTGCAGAATTTCCAAAAGACTTTCAATTGCTCCGGTTTGAACCAGTAAATTATATTTTTCCTGTGTTTCTATTCCCAAATCCAAATAAGAAGGATTCTCCGGAAAATTCTTCAGTGGTTTGAGCATTCTCTTATAATACAAGAGCCACAAAGGATCTGCTTCAACAGTTACTGCGGTATAGTGCAAGAAATCTTTTTCGTTTTGATTCCTGATTTCATTTACTCTATCGAATATTTTATTGGCATCATTTCTTTCAATTTCCAGTTCTGCATATCTTTTTACTTCTAAACCATCGGCTTTAAGCGGACGGATATCTGGTCCTCTTTTGTATTTTCTATTTTTGGAAGGAGCCCAATTTCCCCAAACAGTTGCATAAGCAAAATTGGTTTGAACACCGAATAAATACTTGGGATAGGGTCGCCACTCACCCCACTGTTCAAACACCATTCTTTTGTGCTGTGCCACAATGGAAGGATCATTCAGGTATTTAACCTGAGCTTCTGTTTTCAAAGGCAAAATCAGAAGAAAAAAAGTAAAGACTAAAATTGTTTTTGTTTTCATCAGAATCGGTGTTTAAGGTTATACATGATGTCGTTTACAATTGATTTATCGAGAATTATATAATTGCCAAGAATTGGAATCTGGTGGTAAATCGAAGTCTGATTGGCGTATTCTAAAAGGAAAATCAGGTAATTGATAAAACTGTTGATTTCCTTGATTTTATAAAGTGCTTCCCCAACCAATAATTGTCTGTCATACTGGTCAACCAAATAATTGTGCTTTTCATGCATGACTTCATTTTCAAAATGGTCTTTTAAGGCTAAAAACCGGTCGAAAATCTTGATATAATATTCGTAGCGAAGCGTAGCGTAGTGTGGATTTTCAATGGTCAATCCGATAAGTTTTCCCAAATTCTGAGTAACTATTCCCACATACTTGATAAAGAGTTTTGCTTTTTTACCATCTTTTATCAGATTGTTGATATTGGTAAGCTGATTGTAGATGAACTCCTGAATTGCAATTATTTCAGTTATCCTGTTATTGATTTTGTCATAAGTTTCTTTCTGCTTCTTATAGGAATTCAGCAAACTGTTGTTGCTTGTCAATCGAACAGCCTGATTCTTTGTCAGCTGCTCCATTAGTTTTTTATTAAAAACTGCTGTTTGTGCTTTTGTTGTCAAAGGCAAAAACAAAATAGAGGTAAAAAGTATTATCTTTTTCATAATCAGAATCCTTGAATGTTATTTAAAATGTCTTGTACAATTTGTTTATCTCTGTTGATGATGTAGTAGATGCTGTTGGTTTTAAACCGAATAGTTCTTTTGATATCTCTTATTTTCTGATACAGAAAAAATGAAGTTTTATCCAATCGTTTAAACTCTTCAATTGCAAAATCAAGCAGGATTTTTCTTTCAGCTTTTTCCATCTGATTAATTGTTCCATAGGAAGCAATTATGCCGATGATAAGTTGGGTGGTCATCTGTAAATCTTCCAGAAATTTAATTTGATCTTCCAGGGCAAAAACAATCACATAGGGTGCATCTTCAAGTTCATGTATGATTTTCTGTACATTGTCCTGAATGGAAGATGTTCTTTGAACGATGACAACACCGGTAGGTATAGCCTGAATAGCTAATGAAACAAAAGAAAGCCTGTCCTGAATCTTTTTCCCGGTTTCCTGAAACTTACTCCATTGTTTTCTGTTGACATTTTCAGTTGCCGTATTGGCAATTTGTTTTTTGTGCATTTCCTTTTGACGGTCATGCTCCTGAAGTGTGTGTCTGATTTCCTGATTCATCATCGGAAAAGAAACATTCTCTTTTTCCCAGGGTTTTTTGGGCTTAGGACCAAGTGACTGGAAAACAGAAGTCATGACAAAAACAATCAGATATAGTGTAACTTTTTTCATCTTAAAATCTGTGTTTATAGGTGTACATGATGTTCTGGACGATATCCTTGTCAGTATTGATATACTGTTGAAAAGGATTAATTGATTTCCAAAACCCGATATAAATGGCATGTTCAATTTTCATTTTGATACCGAGTATATAAATCCTAAGCATTTTCACCCGGTGGTCAAGCTGTGATAGAATCTTTTTCCTGTCTCCCGCAGTGGCTAAATTCAAATCATTTGAAGCGAGTATATCCGAAATTTCTGTTGTCAGATTCAGTACTTCCTGATAAGTTTTTTGAGTAGCTGCAACTCCAAAGACAGCATATTCAGGATGCTGACTGACTAAATTGGACAATTGTGTTGAATAGGTTACACAACGGTCGATACTGTTGTATATATTCATTACCTGAACACCGTTCTGCACTGTACCGGAAACCTCTCTAAGTCCTTTATAAACCTTTTCCTGAATGGTATTTGCCCATGTCATTTGAGCAGCTACCCAAGCTTGTGCCTGTTGCAATTTGGTTTGTTGATCGATAGTTTTCTTTTGCTGACTTTTCAGATTATCCGAATAAGCTTTTAAGGCGACTGTTGTTGTCGGGTCGATGTAGATGTTTTGCGCATTTAAACCAAAAGGTAAAAAAAGCAATAGCAAAAATTTAAGCTGATTTGTTTTCATAAAGCGATTGTTTTACAAGGGTTAATAAATCAATTTTTTTATCCTTTAATTCCTGAAGAATAATGGCGGTGGGTGGGATATACTTGTATTGTTTTTTGATGGTTCGATAATAATTAAAAAGTGCATTGTCCATCGGTTTTTGATAAAGGTTAATCAGTTGAACCAACACATTTTTATTACCACCAAGGAAGCCCATATCAGTAACAAAATTTTCAATGGCAGCCTGATAATTTCCATAGCTTTCCAAATAGTATTCAAGTGCTGTTTTCTCAGGTTTTTCGGTTGAATAAGTCAGGTATTGTTCGATTGAAACTTCATTGCCATAAACTTCTCCTTTTGGCCCTCTTTTGATATAGAATTCCTTAAAGAAACCCCTGCCAAATTTGTTGTTGAGATTATTGATGGTAAATATCTTATTCTGTTCAATCTGACTAAGCGAAAGCAGTGAAGCAATTTCAGAGAAATTGTCTTTGAATTTGGTTTGGTCAAGCAGAATAAAAGTATCTGAATTATTGATAATACTGTCCTTGACAACTGCATTACCGATGATGTCGTTTAATTCCTGAGTAACCACAATGGCTTCTCCCCAGAATTTACGAACGGTCTTGTACAAATAAAGGATGTAACCACCCATCAGTTTTGAAGCAATTGCTTTCCAAGCTTCTTCAATGATAAGTGCTTTTCGTCTGGACTTGCGGTGTCTCATTTTCTGAATGAAAGTGTCCATGATAATGAGTGTCACAATTGGAAACAGTACCGGATTGTCTTTGATATTATCAATTTCAAAAACAATAAAAGGTTCGTCAAATAGTGTACTGTCAGCATCTTCATTCAGGATTCTTTCATATCTGCCGCCTTTGTAGAATTTCCTGAGCACCCTTGAAAAAGTTCTGAGATTGAACTCAGTTTCCCGAATCGGATGCTCGATGTCAGAAAGTGTAACCGGAAGAAACTTCTGACTGAATTCATAAAATGAATTGAAAGAAAGCTCTTTCACTTTCATCTTCTTTTCAATTTCCTTGATTTTTTTAATTACTGCATTATGAAACAGTCTGTCCCATTCCTGTTGTGTTTCAGGCTTTTTAATTACATCATGTGGTTTGGCCAGAATCAGCCTTGTTTCGTTATAAATTTTTCGTTTCTTTTCATCGGTCAGCGTATCATAAGCTTCAAAAATCCGGTTAAATAAATCTGGATTATAATCCTTGTTGTTCAGGTTTTTATCAGGATGATTGATTTTGATTAGTTCCCTGCCTTTCTTTTTGATTTCTTCAGTGGTTGCATCATAGCTGACACCCAAGATTCCGTAATAAGACTGATTTTCATTAAATCGGTCATTGACTTCTTTTTCAATGTCTTCTTCCCTGACATTATATTTCTTTAGAAAAAACAATAAATCATCGGTTGTTTTTTCCTTGTGCCAATTGGTTGAGCCATAATAAAAATGATGATAGTAAGCAAAGAGCAAATCATCGATTAAGTCTTTCTGAACATTGGTTTTATCAGCGTCCGGGCCTTGCCATATCAGAAAAATCAGATTGGACAGGAATTCGGTTTTTTCAATATTGAATTCTTCCTTTCCGATTTTAAAAGGATTCATGGTGATAGGTTTTTCTTCTGTGTATTTGATGTATTTCCCATCTTTATAACTACAAGTTCCTGAATAAGAATCACCCGTATCAACGATTACCACATCATAATTGTAATTGAGATATTGTTCGATGATGTTGTTCATTAGAAAGGATTTCCCTGAACCCGAAGGACCCAACACAAATTTATTTCGGTTATTGATCCTTCCCTGTTTCATGGGCAGGTCTGACAAATCAACCTTAATCGGTACTCCCTGTCGGTCAGTGAATCGCAAATAAAAATCTGATTGTTCATCTACCGGATAGCACTCTTTAAAAAAAAAACATACAGCAGCTTCATTGGTTGTCATAAATAAGTCATAGGTCTTTAATTCTGTTGCATTTCCGGGTAAACAAGCCCGAAACAATTCCATTTGATTGGTGGCATTCTCAGAGACGAGAATACCTTTTGTAAACAATTTGTTTTCAATCAGTGAAGTCGTTCTCTTTAATTCATCATCTGAACCGGTTGAAAAACAGATTGAGAAATTGGCTTCTACAATAAGTTGTCCGTCTTTGGCGATATTGTCCAGAAGGGTTTCGATTTCAGTAGCTATAATGGCATTGGCAGGTGCATTTTTTGCTACTCCTTCGTGTTTCTTTTTTTTCTTTTCAAGTTCTCTTTGTTGTTTTGCCTGATGTGGAATAGAAATCACCTGATTGTAAATCATGGTTTCATATTCTTCAATTTCATTTAGAAAAGTGAAATTGTCCACTGCTGTTTCAGCTGCCGTACCACTTCCGCCAAGACTGGAAAAAGCTTCAATTTCATTGGGCAGTTCAATTTTCTCAACATCAACAAAAGTGATGGTCTTTATATGTGAATCAGCAATTTGAAGCGAATCATTTTTTGCTGCTATATTGTTGAATACAGGATATTGTCTGAACTTCATGGTCAGTATTCCTGAAATATATTTTTCAAAATCTCTTTGTTTTAGGTAGGTTGGTTTAAGCTCACTTCTTTCAAGCAGCATAAATATCTTGCTGACCTTTTCTCTCAGGTCATCATAATCCTGCTGACTAAAAATGTTTTTGGTGTTTTTATCCGGAATTCGAATGGTAAAAAACATCAGTGATTTCAAATCCTTGAATTCTCTGCCATTAAAGTGTTCGGTATATTTTTGTTGCAGGAAAAGTTCTGATTCTTCTCCCTTGTATTTTTGTTTACTAAATATATCTAATTTTTGAAGCATCCTGTCTTCACCCAAAATGGCAACTACCTGAGTGAGTATCTTATGATATTCCTTGTATCTGTCAGGGTCTGCTGAATACTGTTCAACTAAATTTTTGATTTCAATGCCAATGATCGGATTTCCAAAAGAGCCAATCAGTACATCATATTCCCAATGATTGACTGTTCCAAGGTCATAACCCAAATAAGGTAGTTCAAATGTTTTATAATTTTTCTTCATTTCTTTTCAATATTTTCACTCCGATTCTATTGGGATAAACAAAAATCTCATTGTGGTTTTTTGTTTTGTTGTAAAGCCCTTTTTTGTCTTGTATTTTAAAAATCAAATAGATGGCACCTCCTCCGAGAGCGAGTATTAAAAGTGCTCCAAGCAGTCCTGTAAAGGACGAAATAACAGCAGCAAGTACCAGGTCGGTGGCAAGTATGCCGAGCGTTTGATAAATGTACTTGCCTCTGAGCCCAAAAAGAACAAGGGGCTTTTTCAACCCCTTGTACAGGTAAAACTTCATTATAAGCCAAAAAATGCTCCGATAAAGTTCGGAACCAAGGTTAAAAACAAAGCTGCACCTCCCCATCCGACAAGTTCCTTGTTGATGTCCTGGTCTCCGTTTGTCCATTTGTTGTAAATACGGATACCGCCGATTACACCCACAATACCGCCAATGGCCATAATCAGGTTTTTAATCGGATTCCAGTAAGCCGTAATTTCACTGACAGCATCACCAATGGCGTTGGTCTGTGCAGACAAAGGGATTGCCATAAAAAGCATTAAAGCTGCAAAAGCAAGCTTCTTAATCGGGTTTTGATAGTTTCTTATCATAATAAATCGAATTGGTTAAAAATTATATTTGTAAACTTTTATAAATCTTTTTTCCGTCATCGCTGAGTGTTACCTCAACATTGGTTTCCGCTTCTTCAAGTAGAGCATTTATACTTTTTCGAAATGTTTTCTTTTCTTCTTCCTGCTGATTTTCTTCTTGAATCTGAACTTCCGGTTCTTCTTTGATTTCATTTTCCGGTTCCTGTTCAGATTCTTCTTCGGAATCATCACCGGGTTTATTTTGTTTCTCTTCAAATCCTTCAATTTGTAATTCTTTCAGGTATTTATCTTCCAAATCTTTTAGTCCGGCTTCATCATAGTCAGCTTCAAATTCATCAATAAAAGATTCACGGTATTCATAAGAAGCAGGTGTAGAAAGTGATTCTACTTCTTCCTGAAAAACTTTTGTAGGCTGATAATCTTCTGTTTCAATTTCAAGTGAGAATTCATTGGAGTCTTTATCTTCTTTTATGACTTCTTTTTTGATAAACAAATCATAGATGATATTGCCTGCATAATAGAGCAGATAAACAGCCAGAATTATAATTGTTATTTTTCCCATTGTACAGGTATTGTTTCGTGAATGATTTCCAGTACTTTATCAAAAGCTTCCTTGACGGCTGCTTTTTGTTTGTAGTTCAATTGACAGGTATTGATTTCCTGAAGACAGTTTCTTTTATAAACCGGGTAATTGACAAGATTTCCGTAAGCCATTAGTTCATTATCCATCTCCTCCTGGTTTTTATAACCATAGCCCTTATCGTATCTGGACCGGATAAAGATTCTAACAGCTTCGCTGTCCATTAGTCCAAGCAGATTGACAAAGACCAAGGTTGCTTTCAGAGAAATATCAGAATATTCAAAAGGTGTTATTATGATATCGCTGTAAATCAGAAAATCGCTGTATTTGTCATCAAGTGTTCCTGCCAGATCAACGATGTTCAAATATTCATTGTCTTTAAGTTGTTTGATTTCATCTATTTCATAAATCTTCTCTTCTTCGTGACCGATTACTTCATAAAGCGGATTTAGTCCGAGTGAAATGTCTTCCTGCCATTTTTTATGCAATGACCTTTGAAAATCCAAGTCATAGACTTTGATTTTGAAATCTGTAAACAGACTCAGATAATTGGCCAGTGCAATTGCCAGTGTTGTTTTTCCGGGGCCTCCCTTTTGTGTGCCGAATGTGATAAGCATTATCTTGTTTTTTTACTTTTCCTTTTCTTTTTTAATTCTGATTCCTGTGGTACATAGACTTCCTGAAGAGCTGCGTCCATTGATTCAAAAATCTTATTGACTTTATCGGTTTTACCTGATTGTACAGATTGAATTGGTTCAACTTTATTTTTCAGCATTTGCTGACTGTTTCCGATAACTGAATTCAGTTCACCGATAAAATGTTGACCGGTATGAAGCACAAAAGTTTTTCCGTCATTTGTTTCAAAAATCCTGACAACAGAATTTTCTTTAGGATTTGAAAGATGCGAAAGCACATCTTTTTTGATTTCAATGAAATTCTCCAAAGGCTTTTTGGTTTTGGTTTCCCAAATCATTTCAGGTGAAACATCAATCCCGAATTCTTTTTTATAGAAATCAATCAGGATCTGTTTTTCCTGCTCGTTGGATACATTGTAATCCGTTAGATTTACAAAAGTCTTTTTATCAATCTCATTTTCAGAAAAATCAAAAATCATAGCCATTTTCATCAGTTCACTTCCTTTCAAAACAGCTTTGCTTTTATGATCGATAACCGAATATCCAAAAGGCGTTTTATCGTCTTTGGAGTGAAATACGATTTCAAGACCAAATGTTTTCAGCAGTTTCTGTTGAAATTCGGACTGCCATTCTATTTTCGGATTGTCCTCTTTTTCGGTTTGCCATTCTTTCTTTTCCCGGTTATCAATCACTTTAAAAGCAGTAGTTGAACACTGGTTTTTGTATTTATAAAAAATGGCTCTCAATTGCTTTTTTCTTTCAGGAGAAATTTCAGAATTGAATTTATTTTCAAGTTCTTCTTTTGAAAGCGAAGCCTGTTTGATTCCGTCTCTGAATATTTCAATGCTACCGGTTTTTGTATATTGAAATTTAAAACCCTGCCGGACCAGTAGCATTTCAAGCTGAGTTTTGTTTTTAATTTGATAGTCCAGCAGGCTTTGGATTTCCTTGTGATTGGATTTTACATCTTTGATTTTTAATTCAGCCAGGGCTTTTTTCAGCGCTGCTCTTGCTCTTAATCTTTCAAAGCTGTCATTGATTTTCTTTCCGGTATTTTTATCAACCCGTGAACTGACGATGTGAATATGGTTGTTATCGGTGTCGCTGTGAAAAACAATGATATAGGGTTGTTTACCATAACCCATTTCATCCATAAAACGATTCCCGATTTGGTTGAGCTGCTGTACAGAATGTTCACGGTGTTTGGTAGAGATAACTGCATGAAACTGGGGTTGTTTAACTCGGCTGTTGGTCAGGGTTGACTTCAGATAGTTTCTCACTTCTTCCGGGGTGCTGTCTGGGTTGATATGTGATGGAAAGTTTCTCATGCTTAATAATTCTCCGTTTCCTTTTTCTATTTTTTTTTCGTTGTAATTGACTCCGTTAAAATTTCTGCTTGCCGAGCTAAGGATTTTGACAATCATCAGTTATTGGCTAATTGAGCGTATATTTTGTGAAACATCTGATTTTGGATTTTCTTCAGCCGTGATATCTCATCAAGCTTTGTTTGAAAAACTTCATACGAGCGAAGCGGAATATGCTTCTGGGTATTTGCCATTTTTGCAAACTGGTTGATGTTGGTTTCGATTTTGATAAAAATGTTGTCCTGT
>CAYFWH010000008.1:0-6229 GCA_964346785.1 uncultured Weeksellaceae bacterium
TTTCGGTTACCTGAATATTTCCGTTGTAAAAAGCAATACCGTTCAACACATCATCCGAGCCTTTGCTTTCATTGATTGACTGCAAGTTGTAGTATTGTTCACCCTACCCGTATCAGGATTAATCACCAATATGTAAGGTGTCTGCCAGACATTTGCATATATCTTTCCGTTGATAAATTCCAATTCATTAATCTGATTATAAATTGAAATATTTCCAACTACCTGAATCTGTCTTTTGAAATTCAATTTCTCATCAAAAAAATAAAGATTCTGAGAACCGTCTCCGGCTATCAGCTCACTTCCTGTATAAGTCAACCCCCAACCTTCTCTTAACTCTGCTGGCATATTCAGCGTTTCAATTAATTCAAGTGATTTTGAATCGTAAACCAAAACACTTCTTTCACGATAAGTCAGCACAAAAATTTTATCACCGACTATTTCTGCACCTTCGGCAAAGAAACGGTCTTCCAATTTCGTTTCCTGAAGATATCCGGTTGAACCAAGTTTATAACTCACAATTTTCGACTTTTTATATTGACCCGAAATTTCATAAATCCGGTCGTTGTGAAAAAAGAAACCCTGAGTGAAAAGTTCTTTTGAATGCGGATATTCATTTATAACCTCAAATTCAACTGCTTTTTCCTCGTATTGACTCAAAACCGGCAATTTGGTTTTACCATAAACTCTTCCGTCTTTGGTTTCAACATAAATTTCAAGCTGATTCAGACCGAGTTCAGCATTTGATTCATCCAGGACAACATTATTCTCTAATTTTTTTCCGTTAATCAATAATTCTACCGAAATAATCTTATCCTGATTTGCACCAAAATTAACTCTTAGCGTATCATTCATTCGGACAGAACGATTTTGAAGTTCATAAAAATCAGATTTGAGATCCGTTAAACTTTTGATGTCTTTGACACAGGAAAACAAAATAAGGCTTAAAAAAATACCGATTAATTTCTTCATAAAATTATTCTTGAAAATAGTGTTGTATATTTGTAAATTGTGATTCGTTGCAAAAATAAGAACATTTAGACAAGAGTTTATAAATTTATGTCAGACTTACTCAATCCTGAAAAAGAAAATTTCTCAGAAGAAGAATTAAAGATAGAAGAACAGGTCAGACCGCAGAGTTTTAGCGACTTTGCAGGTCAGGCACATATACTCGACAATCTTGAGGTCTTTGTTAAAGCAGCCAAACTGAGAGGTGAAGCACTCGATCATGTCTTGCTGCACGGGCCTCCCGGATTGGGAAAAACGACTTTGGCACATATTATAGCCAATGAATTGGGTGTTGGTATTAAATTAACTTCAGGTCCGGTACTCGATAAGCCCGGTGATTTAGCGGGTTTATTGACAAATCTGGAGGCAAACGATGTTCTTTTTATCGATGAAATTCACAGAATGTCGCCGGTGATTGAAGAATATCTCTATTCAGCGATGGAAGATTACAAAATTGATATCATGATTGAATCCGGGCCGAATGCCCGTTCAGTTCAGATTGGTCTGGAACCTTTCACACTGATTGGTGCAACGACCCGTTCAGGACTTTTGACCGCACCACTCAGAGCGAGATTTGGTATCAATTTCAGGTTTCAGTATTACAACCAGGAATTGCTTAGTTCTATTATTGAAAGAAGTTCGAGAATTCTGAGTACTCAAATCGATGAAGATGCAGCAATAGAAATTGCAGGAAGAAGTCGGGGTACACCGAGGATTGCAAATGCACTACTCAGAAGAATCAGAGATTTTGCACAAATCAAGGGAACCGGAAGAATCGATAAAAAAATATCTGAATACGGACTGACTGCATTAAAAGTTGACCAAAACGGATTAGATGAAATGGACAATAAAATTCTTTTGACCATTATTGATAAATTCAAAGGCGGACCGGTTGGAATTTCGACTATTGCAACCGCTGTAGCTGAAAATATCGGTACGCTCGAAGAGGTTTATGAACCTTATCTGATTCAGGAGGGCTATCTGATGAGAACTCCGCGCGGAAGAGAGGTAACCGAAAAAGCCTACAAACATCTCGGAAAAATAAAATCAGGTAACCAGAAGGATTTATTTGATTGACACAATAATTTCATGAATTCAGAATTTATCTGCGTAATTCATCTATCCCTTTCACTTTCCATTGTTCAATTGATAATCTAATTATAACATGCTGTGTATGTTTTTTCAAATCACAGACATCTTGTCAGTCAGAAATTAAAAATGTCATAAAAAAACAACCTTTCATTTAGAAATTTCCATTGGCATAGTTTTCGACAATAAGCGATTGTAATTTTTTATTAATAAATTAAAACAAATAAATATGTCAAAAATCTCAATTAAACCGTTCGTAGACAGAGTGCTGGTTCAGCCTGATGCCGCAGACACTAAAACTGCATCCGGAATTATCATTCTCGATACTGCAAAGGAAAAACCACAACAGGGAAAAGTTGTAGCGGTTGGAAATGGTAAAAAAGATGAGCCAATGAACGTGAAAGTAGGAGACAGCGTTCTCTACGGAAAATATTCAGGCAGCGAACTGAAGTGGGAAGGTAAGGATTATCTGATAATGAAAGAATCTGATATTCTTGCCATTATTTAACGAATGGTTTCCAATAGAATAATTGAACATTCATAAAATATTTAAACATAAAATTTAATATAACCCGCTATAGCATAGAGCTTAAAGGCTATGGCATAAATTAAAAAAACAATGGCAAAAGATATAAAATTTGATATTGAATCAAGAGACGGTCTGAAAAGAGGTGTTGACAAACTGGCAGATACAGTTAAAGTTACACTCGGACCAAAAGGTAGAAATGTAGTTCTTGAAAAATCTTTCGGTTCTCCTCATGTGACCAAAGACGGAGTTTCGGTTGCAAAAGAAATTGAACTCGAAGATCCGGTTGAGAACTTAGGTGCTCAGATGGTAAAAGAAGTTGCTTCAAAAACCAATGATGTAGCCGGAGACGGTACGACCACTGCAACTGTTCTTGCACAAGCTATCATCCGCGAAGGATTGAAAAATGTTGCTGCCGGTGCAAATCCAATGGATCTGAAAAGAGGAATTGACAAAGCAGTCGGAACTGTAGTTGAAAACCTGAAAAAACAATCACAAAAAGTAGGCGACAGTTCTGAGAAAATTCAGCAGGTAGCCTCTATTTCAGCAAACAACGATGAAACCATCGGTGCATTGATTTCTGAAGCATTTGGTAAAGTCGGAAAAGAAGGCGTGATTACTGTTGAAGAAGCAAAAGGAACCGAAACTTATGTAGAAGTAGTTGAAGGTATGCAGTTCGACAGAGGTTATCAGTCACCTTATTTTGTAACCAACGCTGACAAAATGATTGCCGAACTCGAAAGTCCTTACATCCTTTTGTATGACAAAAAAATATCAAATCTTCAGGACATCCTTCCGATTCTTGAGCCGGTTGCACAATCAGGTCATCCGCTTTTGATTATTTCTGAAGAAGTTGAAGGTCAGGCACTGGCTACTTTGGTGGTAAACAGACTGAGAGGTTCTCTGAAAGTTGCTGCTGTTAAAGCACCCGGATTCGGTGACAGAAGAAAAGCAATGCTCGAAGACATCGCAATTTTGACCGGTGGTACCGTAGTTTCTGAAGAAAGAGGTTATTCTCTTGAAAATGTAACCATGGACATGCTGGGTACTGCCGAGAAAGTTCAAATCGACAAAGACAATACAACCATTGTAAACGGAAAAGGCAAAGCGACTCAAATCAAGGCAAGAGTAAACGAAATCAAAGCTCAGATTGAGGCTACTACTTCTGATTACGACAGAGAAAAACTTCAGGAAAGACTGGCGAAATTGGGTGGCGGTGTAGCTGTTCTTTATGTTGGTGCTGCTTCAGAAGTTGAAATGAAAGAGAAAAAAGACAGAATCGATGACGCATTGCACGCAACAAGAGCAGCTGTTGAAGAAGGAATTGTTGCCGGTGGAGGTGTTGCCTACATCAGAGCGCTTGCTTCACTTGACAAACTGAAAGGCGACAATGCTGATGAATCAACCGGAATCAATATCGTGAAAAGAGCCATCGAAGAGCCGTTGAGACAAATCGTAAACAACGCAGGTGTAGAAGGTTCTGTGGTTGTGGCCAAAGTAAAAGAAGGAAAAGACGACTTCGGTTACAATGCCAAAAACGATAAATACGAAAATATGATGAAGGCAGGAATCATCGACCCGACCAAGGTAACCCGTGTTGCACTTGAAAACGCAGCTTCTGTTTCAGCAATGCTGATTACAACCGAAGCGGTGATTACCGAAATCAAAAAAGACGAACTGGCAATGCCTCCAATGGGTGGCGGAATGCCCGGAATGATGTAATTGAATTTTAAAACAATTACTTATAAATTTAAAAGGAGCAGATTCAGATTTGCTCCTTTTTTTTGTGAATGTTTTTTTTAGCTTTGTCATTTAATAAGCGCTTATGTCAAATAAAATCATTTTGTTGTCTGCATTTCTTTGTCTTTTTGGGAGCCTTAATGCTCAGAAAAAATATGAAATAAGTGCATCTTACGGAACACCATCGCTTTATGGACTTGCTTATGATTTTTTTGATGAGATTTTTAATCCCTCCGAAAACAGTACATCCAATAAAATTTCAGGTCAAGGCGTGGCAACGGTTGGAGCAAGTATGTACAGTCAAAATCAGAAATGGCAGTTTGAATTAAATCTGATGAATGAATTCTTCAATGACGAAAAATCGAGTGTAACCACAGATGCAAATTTCTTTTCGGTTCATCCGAATGTTAATTATATGTGGCGAAAACCCGATAAGAAATTTCAGGTTTATTCGGGTGCCGGTATTGGATTATCTTTTTTGAAAATGAATTATACAGACAGGTTTACAAAAGAAAAGTATAAGGATAAAAAAACAGTTGTTACCTGGAATATCACGCCAATCGGGTTAAAATACGGCAAAGACTACGGCGTTTTTGCGACTTCAAATTTTGGGATTAAATCATTCGGTCAGATTGGAGTTTTTTACAAACTTTAAGAAGTCTTCGTTTTTTTTCTTAATTCATCAATTTCATCATGAATTTTCTGCCGTTCAGGATTTGGAAATTCAAACAATCCCTGATGTTCCTGCTCAATTCTTTCAATGATTTTCAAACAGATTTTAGCTTTCTCAAAGTCGTTATTTGAAATATAGGCTATTCCCGCTCTTGCAAACAGAGATAACTGACTGTTTTTTGAATTTTCATCTAACAGCAAAGCATCCCGTTTTTCATCTTCGGTCAGTAACATCGAAAGTTCGTCCGGAGAGAGTTTAAAGTATGATTTTAATAACTCATCAAAATTTTCAGTAAATTATTGAGGTTCTGAAACATAATCTAGGTTGAGCAATTTAGCAACCATTTTTGCAAATTGTTCAATCAATTTCAGCATATAATCTCTGCGGAGCATCAGTCCTTATTTTTCTGAGAAAAAAGTCTGGCAGAGACCAAAAGGCCTGCAAGTTCGAGTGTCATCCCAATCAAAAGAGCTCTGTCGCCGGGAACTTTTCCATTGATGTTTTCATTGAGTTTCAGGAATTTGCCAAAGACTATAAAAACCAGTCCGAAAACGATCAAAGTTAAGCAAAGTATAATCAGTTTTGATGGCTTCATGTTTAATTTAATTTGCCGGAAAGGCGTTTAAAAACTTTTTGAGGTGACTTGTTTTGATACAAAATTTTGTGCACAGCCGATAAAATAGGAGCTTTCACTTCCAAAACTTTTTTTAGTGTATAAACACTCCGTGTTGCATAATAACCTTCTGCCACCATGTTCATTTCGAGAATGGCAGACTTCACGGTATAGCCTTTGCCAATCATGTTGCCAAACATTCTGTTTCTTGAAAAATTGGAATAACCGGTAACAAGCAAATCTCCGAGATAGGCAGAATCAGTAATATTCCTTTCGACCGGAGATATGTTTTGATTAATTCTGTTCATTTCTCTTGTTGCATTACTCATTAGCACTGCCTGGAAATTATCGCCATAACCCAATCCATGTGCAATACCGGCACCTATTGCATAGATGTTTTTCAACACAGATGAATATTCGGTACCCAGTACATCTCTTGACAAATTGACTTTGATGAAATTACATTTCAGACAATTTGCTATTGACTGAGCTTTTTCATTGTCACAGGCAGCAATCGTCAAATAGGACAATCTTTCCATTGCAACTTCTTCAGCATGGCAGGGACCGCTGATTACACCGTAAT